>JANMSA010000502.1:0-9610 GCA_031388865.1 Acidobacteriota bacterium
CGACGCCAATCGTCGATGAGCGAGACATCGCCCTGCCGGAAGGCGCCGTCGCGGATGAGGGATACGCGGATGATGGTCATGATGCAGGGCCGAGGGCCGAGGGCCGGGGGCCAAGGGGAAAAGCGAGAACTGGGGCGTTCACCCTCGGCCCTCGGCCCTCGACCCTCGGCCCTCTGATAGTCACAGCAAATCCGCCAGTGCCGTGTACTTCCTCGACTGGCTCGTTGCGACGGCTTCGTATGTGATCTCGCCCTGGTACACGTTCACGCCCTCAGCGAGGCCGGCATTCTCCCGGACTGCGCGGTGAAAGCCTTTGTTTGCGAGCATGCGCGTGTAGGGGAGGGTGGCATTGGTGAGCGCGATGGTCGATGTGCGCGGAACCGCGCCGGGCATGTTCGCCACGCAGTAGTGGACGACGCCGTCGACTTCGTACACCGGGTCCGAATGCGTCGTCGCATGCGCAGTCTCGACGCAGCCCCCCTGGTCGATGGCCACGTCCACGATCACCGCACCCTTCTTCATCTGCGCAACCATTTCGCGCGTGACCAGCTTCGGGGCTGCAGCGCCGGGAATGAGCACACCGCCGATGAGCAGGTCCGCGCGGCGCACGGCATCTTCGAGATGCGCGCGACTCGAGGCCAGCGTCTGCACGGTCCCGAGGAAGATGTCGTCGAGCTGGCGCAGGCGGTCCAGGCTCACGTCGAGGATGGTCACCCGGGCGCCGAGGCCCACGGCCATCTTGGCCGCGTTCGTTCCGACCACGCCGCCGCCGATGATGATCACGTCGGCGGGCAGAGTGCCCGGGACGCCACCCAGTAGCACCCCGCGCCCTCTGTTGGGCTTGTGGAGGTAGTACGCGCCCACATGCACGGACATGCGTCCCGCCACTTCGGACATCGGCGTCAGCAGCGGCAGTGAGCGCCTGTTATCCGTGATCGTCTCGTACGCCACTCCCACGATCCTCTTCCGCAGCAGTTCCTCGGTCAGCTTCGGCACCGGCGCGAGATGAAGGTACGTGAAGAGCAGCTGCCCGTCTTTGAGGCGCTTCAGATCGGGATCGACCGGCTCCTTGACCTTCACGATCATGTCCGCTTCGCCGTAGACGGCGTCGGCGTCCGGAAGGATCTTCGCTCCGACCAGCTCGTAGACCTCGTCCGCGAAGCCGCTGCCGTCTCCGGCGCCCTTCTGCACCAGCACCTCATGGCCGTCTGCAGTCAGGTCGCGCGCTCCGGCCGGCGTCATGCCTACGCGATATTCGTTGTCTTTGATTTCAGTCGGTACGCCGATGCGCATGTGGTGAGTCTCCCATCCGCTGAAGAGTCTCGCGCAGGGCGCGCGTTCAGCGCGGCGGATTGTACACGCGAGAGGTGAAGCGGTGGGCCATCGGCCCGCCGCTCCCCTTCACGGCCGAACGCCGCGGCGACGCGGCGCGGTGTACTCGACAGGCGGCAGACCGAATCTCTGCGGTGCTACGAACTGCGCGGCGGCGAGCGCGTCGACGATGCCGTACCCGGTCTCGTAGTCCCATCCCTCGTCCGCCGTGTCGCGCGCGGTGTGCTTGAGCACGAAGGCGATGTCCACCGGCTTGAGCGTAGGGTCGAGCGAAAGCAGGAGCGCGGCGGCGCTGGAGACGTGCGGCGTAGCCATCGACGTGCCGCTCAGGCGGCCGTAGGCTGCGAAGACGAAGTTCGCGCCCGCATCCGCGTTGAGGCGCTGCAGGAGCTTCTGTCCGTCTGCGTTGCTGACGCCGATGGTGAGGGGGAAGGCGTAGTCTTTCCACTCCGGGGCGCATTCGGGGCCGGAAGGGCATCCCTTCGCCACCATCGTCCACGGTTTGAGCTCCGAGTCCGGCACGTGATCCCAGATGACCACGCCCGCCGCGCCGGCTGCTTTCGCGTTCCGTGATTTCACCCGGAATTCGAGTGTGCCGCGGCGGATCAGCGCGATGTTGCCTCGCACACTGGAGGGGAAATCCTCCGGGTTGCCTAGCTTGCAATCGATGACCTTACCGCGGACGTTCGATTTTGGGGAACCGATCAGTCCCAGCGCCGTGTAAGAGTCGTTCCCGATCACGACGTCCGCTTCTTCGTGGTAGCCGTCGAGGAACGTCGACTGGAGCCTGACTCCGGGCCCCACGATGTCCATCCGGTGACCGTAGCTGGAAAATTCGGCGCGGCGGCCGTCTTCCCCGATCGCGCCGACCGGGATCACACCCTGGTACGCCGCGGGAAAATCGAGAAAGTTCGTCCCGCGGTTGCCCGCGGCCGCGATGAGTACGAGCCCTGCTTCGAGCGCGCGCTCGACAGCTACCCTCTCGAGCCGGCCGCCCTCTGCGGCGGCACCGATGGACATGTTGACCACCCAGCGGCCGCCGAGCTCCCGCTGCTTGCTCACCGCCCAGTCGATCCCGGCGGCGATGTATTCATCGTAGCTCTTGCCGGTCGCGTCGAGTGCCTTGACCACCCACAAGTTCACCTTTGGGGAGGCCCCGACGATGCCGAAGGCGTTGTCTGTCGCGGCGATCGTCCCGGCGACATGCGTCCCGTGAAAGTTGTCATCGATCGGGAGCTTCGCTGGATCGAAGACATTGTATCCGCCAGCGTATGCAGCCTTCAGGTCGGGATGCTCCAGATCAATCCCCGTGTCGAGCACGACGACATGGATCCCTTCGCCGCGTGTCACCGGCCAGACCTCAGCCGCATGGATGACGGGGAGGCCCCATGGCGTGACCTGCTTCTCGTAGCTTTCCAGGCGTGACGGAGCGGAGTCGACGGCCCCCGAGATCTCCGACGCCCACCGTTCGACGACCCGATCAACGGATGTGATGCCGCCCTCGGCGCGAAGCTCGGCGACTTCCGCCGGAGTGAGGTCGGCCGCGAATCCATTGATGTTCGCGAAGGTCCGAATGCGGAGCCGTTTGGAGCCTTCAGCCGCTTGCTCACCCGCGTTCTCCACGATCCGTATCGCACGCGCGTGCGGAGCAGCAGCGGTGGTGGTGATGGTGTAGCGCTGCCTCGTCTCAGCGAGCAGTGGCAGCGCGGCCGAGGCGAGGAGAAGCGTAAGGATCGAAAGTGCTTTGTTTTTCATTGAGTGGGATCAGGGATCAGCGTCGAACGAAACGGCGGCCGCTGCGCGGAGGCTGGGACCATCCGATGTCCATCAGCTGATGGATCGTGAGGTCGACAGCGTCGGGAAGATCGGAACTGATGAAGGGCTCCATGAGCAGGTTCGGCGAAGCGCTCGTGTCGAAGTGATGAATCGAGGACCCCCCTGCGAATTCGCAGGGCGCGTAGAGACGCACGAAGCCCTGCTGCACGGTACCGGCGAGGCGGCTGGGATCGAGGCGCAGCATTCCGCGCACACCGTTGTCGATGGAGAGTTGACTTTTCAGGGCCGTACCGTCGTCCTGCGTCACGCTGATCGCAGGGATCGTCACTTCGGCATCACTGCCGCCGAGAGCCGGTGGCGTGCAGGTCGTACGCCGGTTGTCCGCCACGATCACCCCAGTTGCGCCGGCGGCCTGCGCGTTGCGGACCTTCCTGACGAACGTGCAGGTTCCGCGGTCGATGACTGCGATGTTGCCGGAGATCGCATCGGCGTTCGTCAAAGCTGAGCAGCCATCGCTGACGGACGGGCCGTCGGCGTTGGCTGCGTCGAGAGCCAGGACCGCGCGGCCCGTCAACCCGGAACGGGTGGCGGAGGGACCGAATGCTGCGGTGCCGATCTCATAGTTCTTCGCGACCGCGGCGGGCTCGGTGACGGTCAGGTAGGCGATCGGCTCGAGCGCGCGCGGCGCAGCGGCCGTGACGTTCGGACCATCCCACACCAGATTGCCGGTGTTGGTCTTGGAGATCTCTTTCTGTTCAAACGTCATCTGGTCCCAGCGCAGGCCTGCGCTGAGATCGAACGTGTGCGTGTCGTAGACGGTGGGCGGACCGCTGTTCTCGGCACCCTTCCCGGCGAACCCGAGGCCGTGTGCGATCTCATGCAGGACCACGGTGTACAGCGCGTCATCGGCGCCTTCATTGCCGTCGAAGCCGTAGTACCAGGAGCGATCGCCGAGGCAGTCCGGATTATCGACCGCCGCGTTGAATCGAATGGCCATGTCGTCTTCAAGCGGCTTGAGGTCGAGCCCTGCGAATTTGTTCGCGAGCGCAGAGGGGTATTGGATGCCGCGCTGCGGCGCACCCTCGAAGTCGCGGCTCCACGAAAGGATACTGGCGTCTCCAAGAACCACGCCGCCGTCGGCGCAGGTGAGCGTTGGAAAGCTCGAGCGGATGCGGATGTCGACGTTCGTATCGATGGTCGTGCGCCATCGTTCCGCGGCCCGTTCGTAAACGTTCAAACGCTGCCGGCCGATGGTCAGTCCGTCGTTTCCGCCGACGGGCGTAACCGGTTTGGGATCGTTGAATCCGATGCCGGGGCCATCCACGTTGACGATGATGATGCGGCCGGTGCCGGCTGCCAGGTGCGAAGCCGAGAAAAGCAGAGCAGAGAGGAGAAGGGCGTTTCGCACGTTGGTCACTGTTCCCGCGCCTGCTTCGTCTCGAGAGTCTCGATTGGTGCGTCGAAGAACCGCCTTACGGCCTCTTCACTGTTGACGCAGACCTTGATCAGCTTTCCGTCCGGTCCCACGCGCGCGAGAATGACCTCGGTCGCCCCCGGCCCTTCCGTCACGCCGTTCTTCGCTACCGCGTCGTCGACACCGGGTGCGCGCTCGAACAGCGCGCGAAGATCGAACTGCGGAACGGGCTGCTCACGGCGTGAGCGCACGGGCTCGGCGGCTGTGGCCGAGACCGTAACGAGGACAGCAGCAGCCAGCGCAAATGTTCGTCGGATCATGAATTCTCCCAGGGATGAGTGGTCATTGCGAGCCGCGCCGTAGATACGGGCGTCCGCTGCGGGTGCTTGGAGTGAACGCTTCTGGTGCGAGCAGCCGGGCGGCGGCATGGACGTCGATCACACCGTGACCATGCAGATCGTCTCTGCCTGCGTCGCCGAGGTCCTTCGCGGTTGCGGTGAGGGCCTGGCGGATCTGGGCGGGTGTCGCAGCAGGCGCAAACGACCAGAGCAGAGCAACGGCGCCCGCTACGTGCGGAGCCGACATCGACGTGCCGCTCTTGATCCCGTAGTCATCCGATTCGTATCCGATGGTCAGCGTGCCGGAGCCCCTGGCGGCGAGCGGCTGGCCATCCGCCAGCGAGACACCGACGGCGACCGGCCACGGATACGTCGCCGCATCCGTGTCTCCCTGCGGCAGGAGCGTCCACGCGATGTTGGTACTGTTGATGTTGTAGAACACGACTGCGGTTGCTCCCGCGGCGACTGCGCGCCTGGTCTTGTCGGCAAAGGTGTCACCCCCGCGCTGGATCAACGCGATCCTGCCACGCACCTCGGGAGGGAATTCGTTCGCGTTGCCGGAGCCGCAGGAAACGTAGTGTCCGCCGAGCGTTTGCAGCCTGGACCCGACAAGAGGTTTTGATTCGAGGACGGTCGCGCCCGCTCGTACGAACGACGCGTAGTTGAAGCCGCTGCGCAAAGTGGACAGCACGCTCACTCCCGGAGCCATGAAGTCGAGCTCCGGCCCCGCGTTCGAGAAGGTGCCGCGCACGTTCAGATTGTTGACGGCGCCGACGGCGATCACGCTCGAGTAGGCAGCTGGATACGCGACCGGCGCAACTTCCGCTGCGGTCGAGGCATTGCCGGTCGACGCGACGATGATGACGCCTGCGTCGGCCGCGTGTTCGAACGCCTCACGCTCCGCTTCGCTCGATTCGTCGCCGCCGAGGGAGAGGTTCACGACCCAGCGTCCTCCAAGGGCCGCCTTCCTGTCGAGGACCCAGTCCAGTCCTTTGATGACATCTTCCATCGTGCCGTCGCCCTTCGAGTCGACGACTTTGACTCCCCAGAGGCGGACTCCGGGCGCCACGCCGATGACACCGGTGCGGTTGTTGACGGCGCCGATGGTGCCGGCCACATGCGAGCCGTGGCCGGCATCGTCGAGAGGCGAGCTCTCCGGCGCGATAGCGTTGTATCCGCCAGCCCACGAGGCTGCGAGGTCGGGGTGACGGAAGTCGATCCCCGAGTCGAGGACTGCGACGTTCACGTCCGCGCTGCGGCGTCCGAGCCAGGCTTGAGGCGCCCGCACCTGCGCGATTCCGAACGGCAGGATCTGTTCACCCGGCAGGGAGACGTCCGCCATGAGGCGGCGTGCGACGACCGGCTCGACCCAACGCACTTCCGGAGATCTGCGCAACTCGGCAACCTCGGTGGACGTCAGATTCGCCGCGAAGCCGTGGATGATGCGAAAGGAGTCGACGCGCCGCCCCACTGGGGTCCCCCGCTCGCGGGCCAGCGCGCTCACAGCGAGCTGCGCCGGACGTCGTGTGACCACGACGTAGCGTTTTGCTTCCTCCGCGACGGCAACCGTGCCGAGAAGTACGATCCATGCTCCGAGGGCGATGCGCTTCATGGTTTTCCGACTCCGCTAGTGGACGCAAGAAGATTACTACTGAATAACAAATTCCGACAGAGACGAATCTGTTAAGGTGCGCCCAGTCATGGCTGACTGGAAACAAAACCTCATCACCGACCCGGACGGCATCGTGACCATGCTGCGCGGAACGAAGACGATCGCGGTCCTGGGGATCAAGCCCGAGTCGCATGCAGACCAGGCTGCGCACTACGTGGCCGCGCACATGGACGCGGCTGGATTCGAGATCATCCCGGTGCCGGTCTACTACCCGGACATTACCGAAATTCTCGGCAAGCCGGTGTTTCGATCATTGAAGGCGGTGGGACGGCCGATCGACATGGTGAACGTGTTCCGACGTCCGTCCGACATCCCTCCGCACGTGGACGACATCCTGGCGGCGAAGCCCAAGTACGTCTGGTTCCAGCTGGGAATCCGCAACGATGAAGCCGCGCGGACGCTGGCCGAGGCGGGGATTCAGGTCGTGCAGGATCGCTGTCTGATGGTGGAGGAAGGTCGGAGGCGTTAGCCGGCGCGGTTGCGGTTGACTGAGAAGTCGCCCGCAATCGGCACTGAAAAGACTTGGCGTTCTCCTGGCGACGACGGGACCAGTTCGCTATGCCGCTGACACCGGTCGGATCATCCATGCGCCTCGATTTCCCGCCATACTCGCTGTGGGAGAAGCGCAGCGGTTCCGGCACGCCGGTGGCGCTCCTGCACGGTCTCAGTGCGTCGTCGCGCTGGTGGTCGCGCAACATCGAGGCACTTTCGGCTCGCCATACGGTTGCGGCCGTGGACCTGGTGGGATTCGGACGGAACGTTCGCTTCTCCGGTCTTCCTGTCCTGCTCCCTGCCTTCCCCGAAGTGGCGGCGCTCGTCGCCCGCTGGCTGGAGACCTTCAACGAGCCCGTGCATCTGGTCGGTCATTCGATGGGCGGACAGATCGCGATCCGTCTCGCCGCAGAAAGGCCGGATCTGGTGCGGTCACTGATGCTGGTGAGCGCGCCGGGGATGCCGTTGCGATTCGATCCGCGCCCGCACGTGCGCGCGGTCGAGAAGCCGCCGTATGGCGGTGCGGGGATCGCGCGCGTGCTCGTCCCCGACTTCCTTCGGGCGGGACCCGCGTCGGTCGCGGTCGCGAGCGCGCGTGTGATGCGGGGGGATATGCGGGCGTTGATGCATTCGCTGCGCGTCCCGACGCTCCTGGTCTGGGGTGAGAACGATCCGCTCGTGCCACTCGTGTACGGGCAGGCGATGCAGCAGGAGATCGCCGGAGCGCGACTGGAGGTGATTCCGGGCGCGGCACACGTCCCGATGTGGGACGCGCCGGCTGTGTTCAACGAGATCGCGCTGTCCTTCTTCGAGGAAGTGCAGGCGAAGTCTCTCCCGGTGGCTGAGCCGGTGTTTTCCTGGGGGATCTCGGGCTGGCGGGAGGGCATCACTCACCGCCAGGTGGGACGCCGGCGGGACATCGTGCTGATGCATGGGCTGGGGATGTCCAGTGCGTACTTCGAGCCTCTGGCGCAGGAGCTGTTCGCTCGCGGATGGAATCCGATTGCGCCCGACCTGCCGAGGGATCCGGCGGGGCCGGAGGAGCACGCGCTCATGTTGGCGGCGTGGGCGGACGCGCTGAACATTGCCGACGCCGTGTGGCTCGGTCACTCCATCGGCTGCAACGTCGTCGCGCACCTCTCGCGCATGCGCCCGGACATCGTACGCTCCTCCGTGCTGGTTGGTCCGGTGTGGACACGCTCGCGTTTCCCGAGCCTGCGGACCTGGACGATGCTCGCTCTCGACGCATTGCGCGAGCCGATGAGGCTGTACCGCCACGTCCTCCCGGCCTACTGGGACATCGGATTGGCGCGGTGGCTGTCGACCTGGTTCCGCTACGCGCGCGACGTGTCCTGCTCGCTGCCACCTGGCATCTGCATCGCGGGCAAGACCGATCCGATCCCCGACCGGACCTGCGTGCCGGTCACCGACGTCCCCGGCGCCCACGCATGCGTGTTCTCGCACCCGGAAGAGGTGGCGGCGCAGCTAGAGACGCGGTCGTAGGGCTCGCTTGCGGTCCTCTCGAAGGCGGCAGGCCTCGGCGCGGGCGATGTCGCCGGCGTCGTCGTCGGCTCGGGTGTCGAGGGGCTCGCCGCGCAGGCCGGGGCGCACGGAGCCGCGACGGTCTACGTGGCCGACGACGCCAGGCTCGAGGCGCCGCTGCCGCAGCCGCGCGTCGACGCGATCGCGCAGCTCGTCGCCGAGAAGGGAATCGAGACCATCCTCTTTGCTCAGTCGATCCTCGCCGCGGACATCGCCTCCGGGCTGGCCGCGCGGCTCGAAGCCGGGCTGAACTGGCAGCTGACCGACATCTCGAGCGACGGCGGCAACCTCGTCGGCAAGCAGTCAGCGCTCGGAGACTCGGTCGTCGTCGACGTCGGCTGGACCTCGACGCCCCGGATCGGGCTCTTCCGTGCGGGAGCCTTCGACCCGTCCGAGCAGGCCGCGGCCGGGACGGTCGAGACGTTCGCCGTCGAAGTCCAGGAGCACTCGCGCGCGGCGGAGATGGTCGAGCAGGCGCACGCGGAGGAGAGCGGCCCGTCGATCGAGGACGCGGACGTGATCGTGGCCGGCGGCCGCGGCCTCGGCGAGCCGGAGCGCTTCGCGCTGGTCGAGGAGCTCGCCAAGGTGCTCGGCGGCGCCGTCGCCGCGACTCGCGCGGTCGTCGACGCGGGCTGGTACCCGTACTCGGCGCAAGTCGGGCAGACGGGCAAGTCGGTGTCGCCGACCCTCTACGTTGCGTGCGGGATCTCAGGCGCGATTCAGCACAAGGTCGGCATGCAGAGCTCCAAGACGATCGTCGCGATCAACAAGGACCCGAACGCGCCCATCTTCGAGTTCGCGGACTTCGGCGTCGTCGGCGACCTGCACCAGATCCTGCCGAAGCTGACCGAGGCGCTGCGAGCCCGGAACTCGTGAAAGTCCGTCCCGCCGACTATCCGCCTCCCTTCGCGCCGTCGGACGCGATCGCGGCTCCCACCGATCCGGCCGACGAGCGGATCGAGGTCGGTGTCCTGATCGTTGGCGGCGGCGGTCCGGCCGGGCTCGCCTGCGCGATCCGCCTCGGACAGCTGCTCGACGAGTCGC
>JANMSA010000509.1:0-5561 GCA_031388865.1 Acidobacteriota bacterium
GGCTGTATGCCTATTCAACCGACCTACCCCGGCGTGTACATCGAGGAGGTTCCGAGCGGCGTACGCACGATCACCGGCGTCGCTACCTCGATCACGGCGTTCATCGGCGCGGCCCCGAAGGGCCCCGTCAACGGGTCCACCGTGATCAACAACTTCGGGGACTACGAGCGGCAGTTCGGCGGGCTGCATGCGTCGAGCACGATGAGCTACGCCGTGCGTGACTTCTACAACAACGGCGGCTCGCAGGCGGTCATCGTGCGCATCACCGGCGCTGGCGGGCAAGCCGCGGATATCACCCTGGCCGGCTCGGGCGGCGCCCTCGAGCTCCAGGCGGCGAGCATCGGTAGGTGGGGCAACAGCCTGCGTGTGAAGATCGACCACGCGACCCGCGACGGCACACTGACGGACCTCTTCAACGTGACCGTCGAGGAGGCGGTGACGTCAGGCGGCGAGACGCGCATCGTGAGCACCGAGACGTTTCGCAACGTTTCCAGCAGTCCCGCCGATGCCCGCTTCCTGCCGAACGTCCTGGCCGGCGGCTCGAGTCTGATCCGCGTACGGAAGATCGGCGCAACCTGGTCCATCGGCACTCTTCGTCCCGACATCACGCTCTCCAGCCTGCCCGCGAGCTCGCTGCCGGGGCCGGGTTTCGTGCCGTTCAACCAGAACGGCGCCGATGGCGGTACGCCGGGCGTCAACGACTATCGCGGCAACGTCGATCGCAAGGAGGGTCTCTACGCCCTCGACAACGCCGATCTCTTCAACCTGCTCTGCATCCCCCCTCCGGCGCGTGAGGGCGACACCTCCTCCGACGTTTACGCCGAGGCGGCGATGTACTGCGTACAGAAGCGCGCGGTGCTGCTCGTCGATCCGCCAGGGTCATGGGGCGCGAGTCGCGACACAGCCGTACCGAATGCCCGGGACGGTCTCGCGGGACTCGGCCCCACCGGTCCCGCGGCCCGCAATGCGGCGGTGTATTTCTCACGCGTCCTCGAATCCGATCCGTTGCGAGACCAGCAGCTCGACGTCTTCGTCCCGTGCGGGATCGTGGCCGGCGTCATCGCGCGCACCGACGCGCAGCGCGGCGTCTGGAAAGCGCCGGCCGGTCTCGACGCGGCGCTGAACGGCGTCAAGGGACTGCAGATCAAGCTCACCGACGCAGAGAACGGGCAGCTCAATCAGGTCGGCATCAACTGCCTGCGCCAGTTCCCGGTGAACGGCCGGGTGGTGTGGGGCGCGCGCACGCTGCGCGGTGCGGACTCGCTCGCCGATGAGTACAAGTACCTCCCCGTCCGGCGCACCGCGCTGTTCATCGAAGAGAGCCTCTTCCGCGGCACGCAGTGGGTCGTCTTCGAGCCGAACGACGAACCGCTCTGGTCGCAAATCCGCCTCAACGTCGGCGCGTTCATGCAGAGCCTTTTCCGGCAGGGCGCTTTCCAGGGCACCACGCCGCGCGATGCCTACCTGGTCAAGTGCGACAGAGAGACCACCACGCAGAACGACATCAACGCCGGCATCGTGAACATCGTGGTGGGCTTCGCCCCGCTCAAGCCGGCGGAGTTCGTCATCATCAAGATCCAGCAACTGGCCGGTCAAATCGAAGTCTAAAGGAGCGGCGCCATGGCACAGTTCAGCGCGAACCCGACCAGGTTCGACCCGTACAAGAACTTCAAGTTCCGCGTGAAGTGGGACGGCCGCTACGTCGCCGGCATCTCCAAAGTCGGAGCGATGAAGCGGAGCACGGAGATCGTCGAGCACCGCGAGGGAGGCGACCCGAGCACGAGCCGCAAATCGCCCGGGCGCACGAAGTTCGAGGCCATCACGCTCGACCGCGGCGTCACCCACGACACCGAGTTCGAGAAGTGGGCGAACAAGGTCTGGAACTACGGCTCCGGCCTCGGGGCCGAAACCTCTCTCAAGGACTTCCGCAAGGACATCATCATCGAGATGTACAACGAGGCCGGGCAGGTCGCCGTGGCGTACAAGGTCTACCGCTGCTGGGTCTCCGAGTATCAGGCCCTGCCCGACCTCGACGCCAACGCGAACGCCGTGGCCATCCAGCACATCAAGCTGGAGAACGAAGGGTGGGAGCGCGATTACGACGTGACGGAGCCGACCGAGCCGAGCTTCACCGAGCCGCCGGTGTAGACCATGCCTCCGCTCTCGAGCGCCGCGCTGCTGGCCGTATGGGAGTCGGCGTCGGCTCGTAGCCCCGCCGAGCGCGCCCTCTCGCTCATCGCCACCGGCGAGCCGCGGACATCCGTCGAGCAGTTGGCCCGCCTCAGCGTCGGCCAGCGCGACGTACGCCTCTTCGAGCTCCGCGCCGCGATCTTCGGAGAACGACTGGAGATCGTGGGCACGTGTCCCAAATGCGCGTCGCCGTTCGAGCTGGAGACGCGTGTGCGCGAGCTGCTCATCGACACGCGCCGCGACGTCGACGCGGTCGCGGAAGTCGTAGCGGATGATGTGCGCGTGCGCTTCCGGCTGCCCGACAGCACGGACCTCGCCGCAGCGGCGCGCGCGGAATTCGCACCACGGCTGCTGTTCGAACGCTGCGTGACGGAGGCGGAGCGCGGCGGTACTTCGATCGCGCCCGAGGAGCTGCCGGAGACGATTGCGCACGCGGTCGGCGAACGGATGCGTGAGCTCGATCCGCAGTCCGAGGTGGAGCTCGTGCTGACGTGTCCCGCGTGCGACCACCGCTGGCGCGATCTGTTCGACATCGCCGCGTACTTCTGGACCGAGATCGAGACGCTGGCGCTGCGGCTGCTGCAGGAAGTGCACGTGCTGGCGCGCGCGTATGCGTGGAGCGAAGCCGACATTCTGGCGATGACGCCGCGGCGCCGGCGCTTCTATCTGGACCTGGCCGCGACATGAGCGACTTTTTCGAAGGACTGGCCGCGAGGAGCAGCGGCGCCGCGACGGCGCTGCGGCCTCGCGTGATGTCGGCGTACGAGACGCGCGATGCCATGGAGGTCGTCGAGGAAGCGCCGTCGATCGCGATGCGCGGCGGCGAAGTGCGTGCCGCGGAACGTCCGGGCCTCGCGTCGCCGGGGGAGCCGGCGGCGCCCGCGGATCGCGTGGTCGTGCGCGATGTCGTGCTGACGCGCACGGAAACCCGGGAGACTCCTCCAACCACGATCCACGACGAGCGTGCCGAAAAGCATGTCCAGCGCGTGCGTGAACACACCCGCGAGCACACGCATCATGAAGAGAGGATCGAACGCGTGCACGAGCTCCTCGCGACCGTTCCGGAGCGGCCGGCTGAAGCGCGCGATGATCCTGGCGATGGTGAGGTGACGGCCCCGCCGCGGCGACAGCCGCCGGTGATCGCGCACGTGCAACCGCTCGAGCAGAGGCAACAACCCTCGCCGTCGCCCATCCACCGCCAACCGCCATCCGCCAACCGCCATCCGATCGCGCCCCCCGACCCCATCATCCGCATCACCATCGGGCGCGTCGAAGTGCGCGCGGTGCAGCCCGCGCAGCCGCCGCCGCGCCCCGCGCCGCCGCCCGTGGCGCCCGGTCCGACGCTCGAGGAGTTTCTCGAAGAGCGGGAGCGGCGCAAGTGAGCACGGCCCTCGCCATTGCCTCGGTCACCGCGGTCCTGCGCGACCTGCTCAACAACGGACTGATCGATCACAACGTGAGCAAGGTCCTGGAGAGCGACATCACCGTCACGTCACTCCCGCCGGACCGCATCGACACCACCGTCGCGGCGCAGAACAGTCAGCTCAACGTCTTCCTCTACCACGTCTCGCCGAACGTGGCCTGGCGCAACGCCAAGCTCCCGTCGCGTGACAGCGACGGCAACCGCATCAGCAATCCGCCGCTGGCCCTCGACCTCCACTACCTGATCACCGCCTACGGCGTGCAGGAGCTCGACTCCGAGATCCTGCTCGGCTACGCCATGCAGCTCCTGCACGAGACGCCCATCCTCACCCGTGCCGCGGTCCGGCGCTCACTCGCGCCGCCGTCCATCGTCGGCACGGCAGGCGACCTTCCCGCGCGCCTGCGCGAGCTGGCCACGTCCGAACTGGCGGAGCAGTTCGAGCAGATCCGCATCGTCCCGCAGCAGCTCAACACCGAGGAGATGTCGAAACTGTGGGCGGCGTTCGGGGCCAAGTACCGGCCGACGGCGGCGTACCAGGCCTCGGTGGTCCTGATCGAAAGCCGCCAGTCGGCGCGCGGCGCGCTGCCGGTGCGCTCCCGCGGCATTTACGTCCGCCCGTTCCGGCAGCCGTTCATCACCCGGGTGCTGTCGCGCACCGGCCCGAACGACGAGATCCTGCCGGACCAGCCGATCCTCTCGCACCACGACGTCGTGCTGGACGGCACGGACCTGCGTGGCGAGCCGAATTCGACCATCGTCATGATGAGCGGGACGCCCATCACTCCGCCCGACGCGAACATCACCCACGAGCGGATCATCACCATCATTCCGGCCACCCTCTTCGCGGGCATCCATCCCGTGCAGGTCGTACAACTGCAGCCGATGGGGTTCGCGTCGCTGCCGCACGCCGGGCCGGAGTCGAACCTCTCCGTGTTCGTGCTGCGGCCGAACATCACCAGCGTCGCCGTTCCCGTCGCGGGTAGGGTGCGCATCGACGTCGCGCCGCCCGTCGCGCCGACGCAACGCGTGACGCTCCTCATGAACGCGTTGACGGGGACCGCCGCGTACTCGTTCGACCTTCCGAGCCGTTTCGTGCTGTCCAGCCTTCCGGCGGGACCGCCGCCGTCGATCACCACGCTCGAGTTCCGCGTCGCGGGCGTCGCGGCGGGTGAGTATCTGGTGCGCGTGCAGATCGACGGCGCGGAGAGTCCGCTGCGGCTCGGCGGCAACAACCGCTACGACGCGCCCACGGCAGTCATCCCCTGAGACCCCATGAACGACTGGCAGGACGCGAACAAGGCCGATCTGATGCAGCACGTCGCGCGCATCCGCGACGGGCTGTCGCGTTTCGTGGCCGCGGCGAAAGACGGCAAGCGTCCCGACGTTCGCGTGGCGCCGGCGCCCGCTCCCCGCGCGAACGCGGCGCTCTACGCGACCGACACGATTGCCGCAGCGTTCGGCCTCTCGCCGTTCGAGCGCGACATCATCATCTTGTGCGCTGCCCTCGAGCTTGACTCCGCCGTGGCGACGCTCTGCCGCGAGGCACACGGAGCTTCGCCGACGTTCGGCCTGGCCCTGGCCGCGCTGGACGACGCGCACTGGAGCGCGCTCACGCCCGCCGCACCGCTGCGGCGCTGGAGGCTCATCGACGTCGCGCCGGGCGATCTCCTCACCGCCAGCCGGCTGCAGATCGACGAGCGCGTGCTGCACTACCTGACGGGCGTCTCGTACGTCGACGCGCGGCTGCAGTGGCTGACCGAGCTCACCGCCTCGGAACGCACGCCCGCGCCGGTGCACGCGCAGACCGCGTCGCGCATCGCCGAGGTGTGGCGAAACATGCCGGCGTCGCAGCCGCTGCCGGTGATCCAGCTCTGCGGCGACGAAGGCGTGCCTTCGCGACGCGCCGTGGCCGCGCGCGCTTGCGCAGCCGCGGGCATGCGCCTCTTCC
>JANMSA010000520.1:0-2671 GCA_031388865.1 Acidobacteriota bacterium
CACGCCGACAGATAGAACGCATACGGCTCAGCCTCGGCCGGCTGCGCCAGACCCTTCTTGCTCTTGCCGCCCGCCGCGTTCTCTTTGGCGACGCGGTTGTTCTCTTTCTGCAGCTCGCGCTTCTCGACGATCTGGCCGAGCGTGAAGCTCGTGTCGCCGGCCTTGACCACGCGGTAGTGGTCGAGGACGCGGGCTCCACTCACCTTCTTGTACGGCGACTCGATGAAGCCGTACTCGTTGATGCGGGCGTAGCACGCGAGCGAGGAGATGAGGCCGATGTTCGGACCTTCAGGGGTCTCGATCGGGCAGATGCGGCCGTAGTGCGTGGGGTGAACGTCGCGGACTTCGAAGCCGGCGCGCTCGCGGGAGAGACCACCCGGCCCGAGGGCGGAGAGACGACGCTTGTGCGTGACCTCCGAGAGCGGATTCGTCTGATCCATGAACTGCGAGAGCTGCGAGGAGCCGAAGAACTCTTTGATGGCCGCGATGACGGGCTTGGAGTTGATCAGGTCGTGCGGCATGGCCGAGTCGATGTCCTGATGGACGGACATCTTCTCTTTGATCGCGCGCTCCATGCGCACGAGGCCGATGCGGAACTGGTTCTCGAGCAGCTCGCCGACGGCGCGGACGCGGCGGTTGCCGAGGTTGTCGATGTCGTCGACGCGGCCGACGTCCTTGCGGAGGCGGAGCAGGTAGTTGATGACGACGTAGAAATCTTCCGGCGTCATGGTCTTCTGCGTGACCGGCGAGGCGAGATCGAGCTTGATGTTGAACTTGAAGCGGCCTACGCGCGAGAAGTCGTACTTGCGCGCGTCGAAGAACATGCCTTCGAACAGCGCCTTGGCCGACTCGAGCGTCGGGGGATCGCCCGGACGCATGCGACGGTAGATCTCGATGATGGCCTGCTCGAACGACTTCGCCGTATCTTTGCGAACCGTGTTGAGGAGGATGTCGGAGACGAGATCCCACTCCGGGAAGATCACTTCGAGCTCGGTGATGCCGCGATCGCGAAGGACGCCCGCCCAGTCGGCCGGGACGTTCTCGGAGGCCTCGAACACGACCTCGCCGGTGTTGAAGTCGACGACGTCGCCGAGGAACACGGCCTTCTCGAGCGCCGCGTAGTCGACCTTCACGGTCGTCTCGTTGTGCTTGGTGAGCTGGTCGGCCATCTTCTGGTCGAGCTTGATGGTCCCGAAGACGGTTCTGACCGCTTTACGGCCGCGGATGGAGTGACGCTCTTTCGCCTCTTCCTGGTCGAGGACGCGGCGATCGAAGGTCAGCTCCGCGCCGGCGTCGGTGAGCTTGACGCGGATCGGCGTGTAGAACTGGCGGAGGATCTCTTCGTCGGTGGTGAGGCCCAGGGCGCGGAGGAAGACCGAGCCGAGGAACTTCCGCTTGCGGTCGATGCGGACGTAGAGGATGTTCTTCTGGTCGTACTCGAACTCCACCCAGGAGCCGCGGTACGGGATGATCTTGGACAGGAACGTGTGCGCGGATTCCTTCGTGAAGAAGACGCCCGGCGAACGGTGAAGCTGCGAGACGATGACGCGCTCGGTGCCGTTGATGACGAACGTTCCGTTGTCCGTCATGAGAGGAATGTCGCCGAAAAAGACTTCCTCTTCCTTGGCGTCGCGCATGTGCTTGACGCCGGTGTCGGGGTCTTTGTCGTAGACGAAGAGCCGGAAGGTGACCTTCAGCGGAACGCTGGAGGTCATGCCGCGCTCCTGGCACTCCTCGACGGAGTACTTCATCTGCAGGTCCACGGGGTTGCCGCAGATGTCGCAGACTTCGACGCGGTTCTTGTTGATGACGCCGCACTGGCCGCAGTTGACGGTCTCTTCATGCGGGTGATCGGTGATGATCTTGGCTCCGCAGTTCGCGCAGGTCATGCGCAGATGCTCGAGACCCTTGAGCTGTCCGCACTTGCATTCCCAGTTGCCGATGGCGTAGCGGACGAAGTCGAGAGAGCAGGTCTCCCGGAAGTCGCTGAAGGGGAAGACGCTGGTGAAGACGGACTGCAGTCCCGTGTCTTCACGCTCCTCCGGAAGGAGGTTCATCTGCAGGAAGCGCTCGTACGACTTTCTCTGGACATCGATCAGATTCGGCAGCGCCATATAGCTGCGAATCTTGGAGAAGTCGTGACGAACCGGCTCCTGTTTGGGCATGGCTCCGTTCATTCGATGGGACTCCTTGTTTCAGTTGTCGGTTGTCGGTTGTCAGTTGTCTGGGAGTTCGCGTCGAACCGGGTCAGGCATCCTGTACAACTGTCAAAAAACAAGCTGGTACCACGCGTCAGGCGAGGCCTCTTTGCAGGCTACGCAAAGAGGAGTACGCGGGTGGTGAGCCGTATGGAGAAGGCCGCTCCCCCCTTCTCCGGCTCGTAGTCTTCTTTTACTTCCGTCCGGCGCTGGTCGCGCCGTCCGTCAATCGTTGTCGGTTGTCGCTGTGGTGCGGGCCAAGCAGTTTTCGGGTGTGAAATCACCAACCGAATTCTTCCAGCTTCAATCGGAAATCGCCAAGACATCGATCGAAGCATTTGTCGGCGAAGCGTCGAAGTTCGGTGAAAACTACATGAAGCTGCTCGGCCGTTGCGTTGGCCATTTCGATCGACGTGCGACCATAGTCGGTTGCATATTTGGCGATCTCTTCGGCGCCCTTGGCCGTCTGCTTG
>JANMSA010000183.1:0-6441 GCA_031388865.1 Acidobacteriota bacterium
GAAGGCTCGAAGACTCGAAGACTCGAAGACTCGAAGGCTCGAAGACTCGAAGGCTCGAAGGCTCGAAGACTCGAAGGCTCGAAGGCTCGAAGACTCGAAGACTCGAAGAGCGGAGACCCGGAGACGAAACCTAACGGACCACGTGCCACGAAGTCTGCCGGCCGGCCAGGTAGCGCACCGTCTTGCCGTCGAAGACGGCGGACTGCTCGAGCTTGATCTGCACGGGCTGGCCGTTCCACTCCGGGACGGCAACCCGCACGTTTCCTTCGATAGCGTAGGCCGTATTCGCACGAAGCTGCCACTCCCCGGTGACCGGCGTCGGGCCCTGGTTGTCCCACCACCCGACGATCGGCCCCGGGGCATGGCCGAAGAAGCCCAGCGGATGCGTGTACGTCGTCGACGAGATGCCTTCGTTCTCCGCCCTGGAGCGCACAGCGGCGAGAATGTCATTGCCGCTCTTCCCCGCTGCGAACTCCCCGGTGAGGAGGTCCTGCCAGCGGTTCCCCGTCGCGAGCGCCTTCTTCAGACCCTCGGGTACGTCGCTCTCGCCGATGCGGAGGACGTAACCCATCTCCTGGGTGTCGGTGTTGAGGCGCAGATACGTAATGCCCACATCCGTGTGCAACACGTCGCCGCGACGGATGACCCCTTCCTCGCCGCAGAAGGGAGTAGCGGCTTCACACGCGACGCCCGACCGCTGGGCGTTGACGTAGGGCATGAACCAGACTGGCAGCCCCATCTCGGCGTAACGCTCCCGGATGAACCAGGCCACGTCGTCTGTGGTCGTGACGCCGGGCGTGATCACTCTCTCGGAGAAAGCATCAACGATCACCGATCGCGCGAGCGACACGATCTGCGGATAGGTCTCCAGCTCGAGAGCGGTGCGCGTTTCCAGCCAGCGCACCGCCAGCTTCTCCGCGCTCACGACGCGGGCTCGCAGCGGGGCGTCGAGCGCCGCCATCAGCAGCTCGTGCATCCCGTGTGTGAGGCCATCGCCGAACGCCCAGTTCCGGCTCACATTCACGCCGATCTTCTTCGGGTTGCGCTCCCGGATGATCTCCCCGAGCCGTTTCCACTGCGCATCGAGGTCGCCCCCTTCCCATGCGGCGTCGTAATAGCCGCGCATCGGATAGCGATTCACCGTCAGGCGCTCAATTCCCTTCTCGCCGCGATCGAAGAAGACCAGCATCGTGGTGCGGCGCGCAGCAAACACAGGCTCCGGCACCAGCGTCAGGTACACGGGGTCTTCCGCATACTCGCGGTTGATCACCAGCCACATGTCGATCCCCGTCTCGCGCATCAGCGACGGCAGGAGGTTGTCCAGCCGGTCTTTCAGCATGGTGTTCACTGCGGCCGGGCGGGCCCTCTCCGCGAGCACTGCAGGCTGCGCGAGGAGCGGCGCGGCGACGCTCAAGGCCAGTAGAAATCGAATCATTTTTTCGCCTCTTTCTTCCACGCAGCGAGCACTTCCACCTCGCGCTCGGCTTTGATGCCCGCGCGCATTTTGCCATTGCGCTCCGCGCCGCGCGCGGAATAGTCGGCCAGCGTAGCCTGCGCCGTGTCCGCGAGCGTGCGGTACGTCAGCCCCGCATGGAGGGGGCAGCAGCGGCAACGGTGACGAATGTTCGGCGTGTGATGGCGGACATGGACGGATTCTAGACGCGGTCGCGCTCGGGAGCGGAGCTACGAAACTGGTACAGTCGCGCTCATGCGCCGGCTGGTCCTCTTCGACATCGACGGGACGCTGCTCTCCGATCGGGGAGCGTCCCGCGCCGCGTTTGCGGACGCACTCCTGGCCGTCCATGGATACGACGGCGATCTCTCACGCTACGACTTCTCCGGCCGTACCGACCCTCAGATCGCGCACATGGTGTTGCGCGATGCCGGCCATGACGCGGCCACCATCGATGCGGCAATGGCCCGGCTGTGGGAGATCTACCTGGGAGGGCTGGCGCGCAATGCCACGCCGGAACGCGTGCTCGTGATGCCGGGCGTCCCGGAGCTGCTCGCCGAGCTCGAGCCCCACACCGAGGTCGTGCTGGCGCTGCTTACGGGAAATCTCGAGCCTGGAGCCCGCATGAAGCTCGAAGCACCACGCCTGAACGCGTACTTTCCCTTCGGCGCGTTCGGAAGCGACTCCGCCGACCGGACCCAGCTCCCGCCGATCGCCATCGACCGCGCCTCCCGCCACGTCGGACGCGCGTTTCGCGGCCGCGACGTGGTCATCATCGGAGACTCCATCTACGACGTGCGCTGCGGCGCGCCCTACGACGCCACGACCATCGCTGTAGCGTCGGGAAAGACACCCGCGGAAACACTGCGTGCCGAGAAGCCCTCGTTTTTCTTCGACACGCTGGCGGATACGCGCGCTGTCGTCGACGCCATCCTCGGATAGTTGCTGGTTGGTTGCTGGTTGCTGGTTGCTGGTTGCTGGTTGCTGGTTGCTGGTTGCTGGTTGCTGGTTGCTGGTTGCTGGTTGCTGGTTGCTGGTTGCTGTGTTATCAGTTGTCGGTTGTCGGTTGTCCATGCAAAGTATCGCAAGATCGCGAACCCACCGACGCGTGCAACTCGTGAATGATCGCCGCCGCTGGAGGCGGCTCGTAGGGTAGCCGGTGGTGCGAGCAGAGTGAGCGACCACCGGTCGGTCACCGACCACGGAGACGACCCCGGCAGGGGTCGAGGAGGGACTGGCGATGCCTCCCCGCATACGAAATCAGTACGCGACCGGCCCCCGGACACGAATGCTGCCTTCGCGCACCAGCAACCAGCAACAGGCGGCAACGCGCGCCCCGCGCCTCAGTCCCGTTCCGGGATGCGCACTTTGCCGGCGACCCGGGCGTATTCGATGCCGCCGCTGCTCTTCTGATGAACCGTGAAGCTGCCGCCGATGTCGGTGACGCCGATCGAGCCGGAGCCGTCGTCGTCGATGACCACGTCGCGCTTCACGTTCTCCACGACGATCGAGCCGGAGTCGTCGCCGCGGATGCGCAGCGACCCTTCGATGCGGGCCACGCTGATCGAGCCGGAGTCGTCCTCGATCTCCACGTTGCCGCTGACATTCTTCACGGTCAGCTCGCCTGAGTCGTCTTCGACGCTCACGTTTCCGGTGACACCGTCGATCGAGATCGCACCGGAATCGTCATGGATGGTGAGGTTTCCACGAACGTTGCGGACCTCCATGGCGCCGGAGTCATCGTCGATGGTCGTGGTGCCGACGTTGGAGACCTTCATCCACCCACTGGCATCATTGATTACAACGGGCATCCCGCCCGGGAGGGTGACGCTGAGGTCGAGGCGAGCGCTGAAGAAGCCGAAGCTGATGGACTTCTCAGGGATCTCCGCGGTGATATGAAGATCGGAGCCCCAACGCTTCATCGTGAGAGTGATCCTGGGCAGAAAGTCCTCGTCGCTCGTGCAGGCCGTGCCTGCGGCCACGACCTGCGTCGCGCCGGGAGTCCCGTCGACTCTGAGGAACCCTGAGTCCGCGTGGATGACGACCCGTGAGATGCCCGCCGCCGGCGAAGCTCCGCGGCGGGCAGCCGTGTGGCTGCAATCATCGAACAGCCCGCTACCCGCCGAGGCGGAACCGGCGCTCAGGAGCACGGCGGCGGCGGTGATCGTTGCGATTCTCATCGAGAGTCCTCCCACCCGCAGGTGTACGGGGTCCGAGCGCGGAGGTTTCAGTCCCCGTTCAGGCTGATCTGTGGGGGGAGCGGCGGCACGATGGCTGGCGGGAGCAGGCGCCGGCCGCCAGCGAAACGCGTGCTGAAGTAAGACGAATCCAGGCGGTCGACGACAACCGAGCGCCTCCGGCTGGCGGCATGGACGAACTCCCCTCCGCCAATATAGAGCCCTACATGCGAGATGCCCCGCTTGTAGGTGTTGCGGAAGAACACGAGGTCGCCCGGCTGCAATTCGTCCCGCGGAACGAGGCAACCATGGCGGAACTGCGCCGCTGCCGTCCGCGGCAACTCGATGGCGACGGTGCTGAACACCCTTCGCACCAGGCCGGCGCAGTCAAAACCCTTCTTCTCATCCTGACCGCCGAAACGGTAGCGCACGCCGATCCACGAGAGGGCGCGGTCCACCATTCCCGGCTGCTCGCGCGGTTCTTCCTCCGCCAGAACGGCGGGCGCAGCGAGCGCCAGGAGCACGAAGACGACCAGCAACTTCCTCAAACGGGCCGGACTCTACCGGCAGAACCATGACGGGCGCAACCCACCCTGGCATTGACAAATCGGGAAAGAGCACACGCCCATTTACAGTGCGGGGACTGTCCTCGCGCCTCCCCTCGTTACAATCACCCGGATGGCCGACCCCCTCGTGACCGTGACCGCCTACTCCGCCGGCGATGATGCGCGTCTGGCCAAGGGCGTGCTCGATTCCGAGGGAATCGAGAGCATGGTGGATGACGCGTTGGAGCGGCGGGTGAAGGTGCGCGTTCAGAACGTCGACGCGATCCGCGCCGGCGACGCGCTCACCGCGCGATTCCCCTCCCCGGCCGAGCTGCATGAGCCTGACGAAGAGACCCCGGACGCGTTCTGTCCTGCCTGCGGTTCGCTCGAAGTCGCATCGTCGAGACGGGCACGAACTTTCATCTTCGTCGTCCTGATGTCGGTCGCCGTCGGCATCCCAACGCAAATGACCCTCGGAGCTCTGGTGGTCATCCTGGCCACCGCCGTGGCGCTGTTGATCACCGGCCGCCACCGCTGCACGCTGTGCGGGGAGACGTGGGACTGAGCGCGTTGGTCGGGCTCGACGAGTTTCTCCGGCCCATGTTCCAGGACCTGGACGGAGCGTCGCGCGTTGCGGAGGTCGAGCGCATCGCCGCGATCGCCAGACGCCTCTACACGCCCGCTCCCGAGGAAACTCTGCCGTTCGAACTGCTCCTCCGTTTTCATCGCCTGGGGCGATGGCTGGAGAAGGTTGGCAATCTCTCGCGCACCGCTCTCGTGGTCCAGGGCGTCTCTGAAAGCGAACTGCGCCGCACAGCAGCGTCGATCGCGCGGCTCGACGAACCGGTCACCGAAGGGGAGCGGGCCGTCGCAGCGGCGGTGCTCATCGACGGTGCGGGGGTGCGCGGTCTGACGGAACTCTTCACGCGCTCGCGCCGGGAAGGCAACTCGCTGATGGATGTCCTTCGAGCGTCATCGTCTGCTGCCGACGCTCCGGACTGGCTCTCTCCTCGCGCTGAGGAGTGGTTGCGCACGCGAAGGGATGCGCGGCGGGAGATCTGCGCGAGAGTGCTTCAGGAAATACAGATGGAGGACCTCGGCTAACACGGTATCTACTGGTTGCTGATGCTTGAGCTTCTCCACGGCTCATGCTAGGCCCGGCACGGGCTGTCCGCGACCCCTGCCAGGGTCGATCTCCATTGCCGATGCAGTCCGGTGGTCGCTCGCTTTGCTCTCACCACCGGCTACCGTACGCGCCGCCTCCAGCGGCGGTGTTCTGCCGCGAGAGACTCCTACAAGGCTTCGCCCAGCGGGTCTCGCGACACTCTCCCCCATGGGTCTCGTCGAATGCCAGCAACCAGTAACCGCGTTTACCGCGCGTTCACGTCGCGAACGAGAATGATGCGCTGCGCAAACGGCGTGGTCGCATTCGCGTTCTGAACCTGCACGTCGACGACGTCGCCCCTCTCCAGTCCTGAGACCGGGTTGAGGTTGCCGGAGACGTCGACCATCGTGTTCGTGTCGTAGGACACAGTGACCCGGCTGCTGTTCGTACCCGTGCCTCTGTTGAAGTTGGAACGCCAGGTCGCGGATTCGAGCTCGATGGTACGGCGCGACGTATCGACGTTGCGGACCGTCCCACGGATCGTCGTCGTCTGGTTGGACGTCGAACCTCCGCGCGACGGACCGTTGCCGCTCCCGTTCACGCTGCGCACGACGCTGACCTGTTCCGCGAGCCAGCGATTGTTGCCTGTGCTGCGTACGCGGATATCCACTTCATCGCCGCGCTCGAGGTCGGCTGCCCGGTAAGTCTGGTTGTTGAAGTACACCGGAGTGTTGGTCTCGTACTCGACCGTGGCCAGCGAGCCGTTTCCCCGATCGACTTCGATCGTGCGGCGGCTGGTATCGACATAGCGAACGGTGCCGCGAACAACGGTATCGCTATTCGAGCCACCCGGGTACGTGGAGCCTCCGGGATAGGAGCCGCTGGAGCTTCCGCTGGAGACGTCCCGCACCACGGTCATCGATTCGGCAACGAGGTTGTTGCCGGATTCCTGGACCCGGACGGACACCTCATCGCCGCGTTCGAGATCCTGCGGCCGATAGGTCTGGTTGTTGTAAGTCACCGGCGTCCGGTCGTCGTAATAAACGCGGACCGTGTTGCCTCCGCCGGACAACATCGAAGTGTCCCGCCCGCTGACATTCGTCAAAGTGATCGAGCGGTTGCTGGTATCGACATAGTCGACGGTGCCGCGAAGCTCGGAAC
>JANMSA010000560.1:0-1752 GCA_031388865.1 Acidobacteriota bacterium
CCCGGGAATGACGACTCGTGGCATCGTCAATCTGGGAGAGCAGAATGCCCCTTCCCGTTCGTCCTGAGCTCCGTCGAAGGATGATAGCCTGCCCTGAGGCTCTCGAAGGGGGCCACCGGCGTTGACCTGGGGCCGAGGCTCCTCCGTCAACCTGCTCCAGATCCGGCAACGAATGCCACTTCCAGCACTGGATTCCCGCTTTCGCGAGAATGACGGACCTGGCAGTTGGTCATCCGAGGCGATCTCTTTCACAGCCTTCGCGTTTGCGCGCAATACAATGACGATCACGCGGTGGCCGGCAATGGCGTCATGGCCCGTTGCTGAGTTCCCAGTGAACGTGCACGGTGCAGACGGTGCCACCAACAAGAGTGGTGACAAGGTCGTGGTCGCCCGTGATGTGCTTGGCGTCGGCGGAGACGTGGTAGGGACCGTTCGTGCCGGTCTTCGTGCCGAAGCAGCCGTAGTAGCCCACGGTCGAGTTCGTCAACCACTCCTGCTCGAGATAGAGGGCATGTCCACAGGAGCCCAGGTGGTGGTCGCCCTCGACGATGTAGGCACCCGCGCCCAGGCGGTAGACGACGGGATGGGCTCCCGCGGACGCGTACAAGATGGGCGGGTTGAGCGACAAGTAGGAGAGCGAATTCGCCATGGCTGTATAGGACCCGCTTGTCTGCGCTGAGCAATCCGGCATGGGATGGCGTTCAATAAACACGTCGTCACTCCAGCTCACCATCGCCGGAGTCATCCGGTTGAAGTATGGGTACAGCGGATTCGCGTCCGGCTCGAAGCGTACGGGCACGGTCCACGATTCGTGGACCGTGCTGGTCGGGCCGACTACGTCGATCGTCCCCGTGACCGTGCCCGCCCATGTCTTGCAAGCGATCGGACTGAGCGCCACCTTCGGCTGACTGAGCGGCGTTAAGTCGCCGGACGGTTCCCGGACGAGGCCTGCATTACTCACGATCAGGATCAGTGCCTTGATGTCCTGTCCGGGTTTGGCCCGGCAGTAGGTGCGCGTTTCGAAACGGGCGAGATCCTCGGCTGCGCGAAAGTCGGCGTCGCCCGCCATCTTCACGCGTATCTGCGCACGTTGATTCGGAAGTGAGAGGTAGTTATC
The DNA here is from genome assembly GCA_031388865.1 of Acidobacteriota bacterium. Taxonomy (GTDB): domain Bacteria; phylum Acidobacteriota; class Thermoanaerobaculia; order Gp7-AA8; family Gp7-AA8; genus QHVT01. The sequence continues at coordinate 1,118 of JANMSA010000560.1, forward strand.
GCCGATCTGGACCATCTTTACCTCGTCGTCGAAGGAGAACAGGTAGGCGGAGATACCAGCGTGCTGGACGCGGGTTTCCATCCTGTTCGTATAGTACCTCCCGGCGAGGGTGGGCCAGCTCTGCGCGACGACCGCCAGGCTTTCGTTTAGCCCGTCCCACTGTTTGAACTGGTCGTCCGGCGGGCGGTTGGTAGTTGCAAGAGCGAACTTCGGCCACTGGAGATTGAACCCTCCGCCCACATTAGTGGCCATAGCGGCATCGATTGATTCGAGGCTGTCCATGGCCGCCACGTTGAGCCACGTGTCCCGGACGACGTGGGCACCGGCCTCACCTGCGGCGTACTTGTGGCTGAGCCAGAAGAAGAACAGGTAGCTGCCGTACTGGCGGTTGGGGGTTCCGTCAGAGGCAGAAGCCTTCTCGATTCCGATCTCGGTTTCGAAAAGGTAGTTATCCGCGTAGATCTGTTCGCTCTGCGCATTCTTATAGACAAAGTCCTCTGCCCATGTCGCTGTCGATTCGTAGAGCCAATCGTATTCGCTGCAGCCCGCTGGCCCGATGGCGAAGGCGAACTGGACGGCGTGCATAAATTCGTGTGCGACGGTGCCGAGGAGAAACGGGCCGATTGCCCTGCTGG
>JANMSA010000187.1:0-3677 GCA_031388865.1 Acidobacteriota bacterium
GGGTAGCTTTCGAGTCTTCAAGTCTTCGAGCCTTCAAGCCTTCGAGCCTTTGAGCGGTTCAAAGGCTCATAGTCTCAAAGTCTCATAGGGACCCCTGGCTGCGGCCTCCCTATGAGACTGTGAACCTATGAGACTGTGGAACTCAGATCCGTGGAAGACTCGAAGACTCGAAGACTCGAAGGCCTGAAGGCTCGAAACCTGGCCGTCGTTCCCTCGCTTGTGAAAAGTTTCCCTAATCCATAGAATCGCCTTCCACGGAACCGGGGCACCACGCCCCTGCTCACATCTATGTCAGTCGAAGAAAATCAGCGAACAGACTCGATCATCCCTCGCAAAGCGGGCGGGCCTCCGGGCCAGGGAGCCGAGAAGGGTCTGATCACTCTTCCAGGCGAATCCGACCGGGAGGTGGAAGGGCTCGGCGGCGGGACGTATCTCACGACCAAGCTCGAAGCCGCCGTGAACTGGGCGCGCGGCAACTCGCACTGGCCACTCCCATTCGGCACGGCCTGCTGCGCCATCGAGTTCATGTCGATGGTCTCCTCGCACTACGACATTTCCCGCTTCGGTGCGGAGACGGTGCGCTTCTCGCCCCGTCAGGCGGATCTGCTGATCGTGGCGGGAACGATCGTCGACAAGATCGCACCGGTCCTGAAGAAGATTTACGATCAGATGCCGGAGCCAAAGTACGTGATCGCCATGGGCGCGTGTGCAACCTCCGGCGGCTTCTACCGGGCCTACCACGTCGTGCAGGGCATCGACGAGATCATCCCGGTGGACATCTGGGTGCCGGGCTGCCCGCCGACGCCGGACGGGCTGATGTACGGCATTCTCAAACTCCGGGACAAGGTGCAGCGCGGAGAGATTCGTCGCGGATGACCTTTTCTGAGACCGGTGGTCCGTAGCAGTGGTTTGTCTCGCGGCACGATGACAACCGGCAACTGAGAACCGACAACCCCACATGAGCACTCTCACCAGACTCTCCGCAATTCCGTACACAGGACCGGCGCCGACCAATCGCCAGCCGTACGTCCCCGCGGAAGCCGCGATCATGGACGCGCGCGGCCTGGAGATTGCCGCGAAGATCGCCCAACCCGGCGTGACGCAGGAGTCAGGACAGGACCTGCCGGCATTCCTCGTCGAGACCGCACACATCGTCGATGTGCTGCGAGCGCTGCATGACCATCCGGAGCTGCGCTTCACGATGCCGCTGGACCTCTTCGGTGCTGACTATCCGCAACGCGAGAAACGCTTCGACGTCCTCTACCAGCTGTACTCGCTGAAAAACAATGAGCGCGTTCGTCTCAAGGTCCGTGTGGCCGAGGACGAGAGCGTGCCGACCAGCGTGCACGTGTTCCAGGGGTACGACTGGTACGAGCGCGAAGCATTCGACATGTTCGGCATCCGTTTCGAAGGACATCCGAATCTCCGGCGCATCCTCACGCACGACAGTTTCCAGGGGCACCCCCTGCGTAAAGACTACGATCCTGCGCAGCGGTGGCTGCTCACGGAGGCGGGGATCAGCGCGCTGATTCCGAAGATTGCGCCCGAGTTCGTCCGCAGCGAGGAAGACGCCGACTTCGAGCGGGTCACGCTGAACCTCGGCCCTTCGCATCCAGCCATGCACGGCACGCTGCACGTCGTGGTGACCCTCGACGGCGAGACCATCGTCGGCGCCGAGCAGGAGATTGGATACCTGCACCGCTGCTTCGAGAAGATGTCGGAGACGCACACGTACCAGCAGGTCATCCCCTACACCGACCGGCTGAACTACTGCTCGGCGGTGATCAACAACGTCGGCTACTGCATGGCTGTCGAGAAGATGCTGGGCATCGCTGCGCCGGCACGCGCGGATCACGTACGACTGATGCTGTCCGAGTTCTACCGCATCGCCGATCACATCGTCTGCATCGGCGCGAACCTGGTCGACCTGGGAGCGCTGACGAACTTCTGGTACCTCTTCCAGCCTCGCGAGGAGATCATCGCGCTGGCGGAGTCGTGCAGCGGAGCGCGTCTGCTGCCCAGCTATCTGCGCATCGGCGGCCTGGCCATCGACGTCCCGTCCGACTTCCTCTCCAACTCCCAGCGCATCGTGAACATGCTGCCGAAGTACATCGACGAGGTCGAAGCGCTGATCATGAAGAACCGCATCTTTCGCGACCGCGTGGAAGGCATCGGCATTCTGTCGCAGGCGGATGCGATCAACTTCGGGTTCACCGGTCCGTGCCTGCGCGCCACCGGCGTTCCGTTCGACGTCCGCAAGGCAAACCCCTACCTCGGCTACCAGACCTACGACTGGGACGTTCCGATCGCGGAGGGCGGCGACACGTATGCGCGCTTCCTGGTGCGCTTCGAGGAGATCCGCCAGTCCCTGCGCATCCTGCAACAGGCCATCAACCGCGGACTCCCAACCGGCCCGGTCATGGTCGACAACCCGTATGTGGCCCTCCCTGCAAAAGAGAAGGTCTATAACGAGATGGAGTCGCTGATCTACCACTTCAAGCTGATCATGCACGGCATCCAGCCGCCGGTCGGCGAGACGTACTTTCAGGTCGAGGGCGGCAACGGCGAGGTCGGCTTCTATCTCGTCTCCGACGGCACGAAGAACCCGTATCGTGTGCGGGCGCGCCCGCCCTGCTTCCCGATCTTCGAGGCCTATGGAAAGATGATCATCGGCCAGACCATCCCCGACGCCATCGCCACCCTCGGATCGCTGAACATCATCGCCGGAGAACTGGACCGTTGACGATGAACGATGAACTCGGAACGATGAACGATGAACGCCCCCTCCCCGCCGCGGATGGGCGATGTCCTTCGTTCACCGTTCATCGTTCATCGTTCCTTCGCTGAAGACAACCCATGCCCATCACACGAGTTTCCCCCGGTGTCGTCAGAGTCGAGCGCGAGTCGATGACGCTCGGCGAACGCCTGTACCTTCCGCCCGTGTTCGGCGGTCTGCTGCGGACGCTGAAACATCTGCTCCGGAACCTGTTCAACATGAAGGGGCTGCCCGTCATCTCGTATCCCGAGGTGAAGCGCGTCTATTCGGAGCGCTTTCGGGGCCGTCACATTCTCACCTCTCGAGAGGATGGGACGACGCGCTGCGTCGCCTGCTTCATGTGCTCGACCGCCTGTCCGGCGGAGTGCATCACGATCGAGGCAGGCGAGGACCAGCGCACGCGTGAGAAGTTTCCGGCGCGTTATGACATCGACCTTCTGCGCTGCGTTTTCTGCGGCTACTGCGTCGATGCCTGTCCCGAGGACGCGATCTACATGACGCGCGACTACGAGACAGCCATCGACACGCGGGCACGTGCGGTCGTCGGCTTACGCGACCTGGTCGTTCCCCCGAACTTTCCGGTCGGTCCGATGGGCTGGCGTCCGTACTACGGCACGATGGACAAGCGCGGCACCGCCGGTGGCACCGGCATCGGTCAGCCTCTGCGCGACGCGCCGTACGACGATCAGGATCCACCAAATCCCGACGTGTACCGCGGCAACTAGTATGATGTATCTCACCCACCTTGGGGCCGTGAACCAAGCCGCGCTATGATGCGCCGGGTTCGATGAAGCCGCTCGAGACGACGATCGAAGAGGTCCTCCGCAAAGCCATCCAGTCGGAGGTCGAGACGCGAGTGTTCTACCAGAAGCTCGCGGACCGCGCCGGTTCGCCAGAGGTG
>JANMSA010000613.1:0-2263 GCA_031388865.1 Acidobacteriota bacterium
ACCTACAAGATGGTCGCGACGCAGATCGACGACAGCCTGGTGGCCGCATTCCGGGAGACCGGTGCCGGCGTCGAGCGCGTCAATGGACATGTGGTCCTCTCCGTCACCGACGTCGAGCATCTCAACGCGCTCGTCGATCGCCTGCGCTCGGGCGGCGGCATGCTGTGTGAGCTCACGCCGGTACGCTCCACGCTCGAAGACGTTTTCGTCGATCTCGTCCGCGCGGATGAGAGAACCTCCGTGGGAGCGCACGAATGAGAGTCCTCCTCGCCAACATCGAAGACGTCATGCGCGAGGCCGCGGCGCGGTGGACGCTCATCGCCTACTTTTTCCTCTCCACGATCTTCATCATCATCTTCGCGTCCGCCATCAACCTCGACATCGTCGATGGAGCACTGGCCGGAGCGAAGCTATTCGGCAAGGAAGTGGACATGAGCAGCTCGATGTCAATCGAGAAGCTCGTGCTCGGCTTCGAGACCGGATTCTCGGTCTTCCTCTACTTCCTCTGCACCTTCCTGGCGATCTTCGCCACGGCGCACCTCGTGCCGCGCATGCAGGAGAAGGGAACGATCGACCTGTACCTGTCGCGCCCGGTCTCGCGTGTGAAGCTGCTGTTGTCGCGGTACGTCGCGGGCCTCATCCTGGCGGGGAGCAACGTCCTCTACCTGATGGGCTCCATCTGGTTGATCGTGATCTGGAAGACGCAGGTCGTGAACTTCCGCTTCATGCTCGCCGGTACGATCATCTTCCTGGTGATCGCGGTGCTGCTCGCCTTCGCTTTTCTCATTGGAGTGATCACGTCCTCCACCGCCGTGTCGATCATGACCACCTACGGGCTGTTTTTCTTCGGCCTCATGCTCGCTGCGCACGACAAGATCGCCGCCGCCGTCTCGGAGGAATGGCAGGCCGCGACGATCCAGACTCTCTACTGGGTTTTCCCGAAGACCGCGGAGCTGGGGCAGGCGGTGGTCGCGTTCGTCGGCGGCACCGAGCTGCCGGAGCGCGTTCTGCAGGTCCTCACTCCCGCGCCTTTCATCACCACCGCCGCATTCGGCGTGGGTTGTCTCATTCTCGCTTCGTGGCTGTTCACTCGAAAGGAGTTCTGATCATGAACCGTACTCTCCGCAGCATTGCAGTTCTGGTACTCGTCGCAGCGCTGGCCCTCCCGGCCCTCGCAAATGATGACGCTCTCAACCTCGTTCCGGCGAATGCGGTCACAGTGGGCATGGTGAAACTCGCCGAGATGCGCACCAGCCCCCTCTCCTCGCTGCTCTTCCAGCACACCGACAAGATGAGCGCCGATGGCGAGGCAGCGAGGTTTCTCGCCGAGGCCGGACTTTCGCCGGCGAAGGACGTGGACGTGCTGGTGGTTGCCACGACGCCCCGCACCGCACTCGGTTCTGAAGCGGACGTGCTCGTGATCGCCGAGGGCCGCTTCCAGCCCGAGCGCCTCACGAAGGCGCTCCTCTCGCGCGGTGCCGTCAAAAAGAACGGCTACATTCTTTTCCCCGAGGGGAAAGTGGATGAGCACCAGAACGGCGCCGTAGCGTTCCTCTCCACGTCGCTTGCCGTTGCGGGCACCGAGCAGGCCGTCGCGGGTGCGATCGCTTCGCGCTCCAACGGCGGCACCGGCTTCCGCGCCCGCGGCTCCCTCGGACTCGACCTCGGCCGCGTCGATGCCAAGGCCACGGCCTGGGCGCTCGTCGATGTGACGCGCGCTGCCCGCCTCAGCAAGTCGGGGACGATGAACACCGGCAAGGGGCAGTCCGGCGAAGCACTCCAGGCCGCGATCAGGACGCTGTCGACCGTCGCAGTGTGGGCGACGGACACCGGTGACACGCTCGAGCTCGGAGCAATCGGCCTCTCCGGGGATGCGGAGACGCTGGAGCTCCTGGAAGACACCATCCGCGGAGCGCTCTCCGCGATGCGGCTCGCGGTCCGTGAGAAGTCGCCGGAACTGGTGACTGTGCTGCGCCGCTTCGACGTTTCGCGCAAGTCGGATTCGATTCGCGTCGAAGGATCGATCCCGGCGACAACGCTGCGCGACATGATGGCCAGAAAGCACGCGACGGCAGCCGGTTCGAAGTAGTCGGTCTTTCCTCTGAAAATGAAACGGCGGGCTCCGGCCCGCCGCTTTTTTGTCTCAGGTGCTGTCATCCCGAGCGCCCGGGTCGAGGGACCAGGGCGGGTGGGGCCTACAGAGCTCAAGGCGGTTGGCCCGCCCACCCCGGTCCCACGACGCACGCGCGGGCTGGCCGCGTCT
>JANMSA010000194.1:0-20594 GCA_031388865.1 Acidobacteriota bacterium
CCATTGCCGACGCAGTCCGGTGGTCGCTCGCTTTGCTCTCACCACCGGCTCGCGACACTCTCCCCCATCGAGACCCTTCTCCCCCGTGAGGGGGAGAAGGTGCCGAAGGCGGATGAGGGGGCTCCCTCGGCCGCCGATCCGAAGGCGGATGAGGGGGAACTCTGTGGCAGCCGGCTGGCAGTAGAAGCCGGCGATGTACCGACCGATGGGTGTTTTTCTTTTGAACTTGAAACGTCGGAGCGACCCGGCCGATCAACTCTACACTCTGCAGAGCATCGCTTCCCGCGTCTCATCCTCTTACGGATCGGCGGCCAGAGGGAGCCCCCTCATCCGCCTTCGGCACCTTCTCCCCCTCACGGGGGAGAAGGCTCTCGATGGGGGAGAGTGTCGCGAGACCCGCCGAGCGGTCAAAACCGACACTTCGACCCGAGGGCCCGGGCGCAGCGTGGCTTCGACACCGCGGTCGCGTTTCATCTGAATCGTCGCGATTGAGAAAGTGCTGAAGGTTCCCCTGAGCCGGCGCTCTTGAGCGAACGACCGGACCGACAAGAACAGGCCAACCGTGCTCCTCAGGCATGAGGTCGGGCGGCTTGAACTCCGTCTGCTGCGATGAGCTATCGTGAGGAAAGACCCATGCTCTCCATCCTCCACGGCGGCTCTCTTCCCAAATCAGTGTGGGTCCCACGTACGCTCCGCGAGATTCTGACTCGCGCCGCCGACGTCAACGCCGGTGGCATCGTCTTTCAGGATTCGGTGATGACGTATGGCGAGTTGCACGACGCGGCGCAGCGAGTCGGGCAGGACATGCGCCCCGGCGATCTCATCGTGCTACCGCTCACGGACCCGCGAGGGTTTCTCTCGACCCTGTGGGCGTGCTTTCTTCGCGGTGCTGTGCCGGTGATCGTGCCTCAGGATACCGGTCGCTTTTCGCCGCCGTCAGTGGGAGGCGACATCGCCCTGCTGATGCGCACCTCGGGGAGCACCGGCGAGCCGAAGCTCGTCCCGCTTACAGAAACGAACATCATCGCCAGCGTCGCAGCCTCCGCCTTCGTGAATGGCTACCACAGCGACGACGTGTCGCTCAACTGGCTCCCGCTCTGTCACATCGGCGGCCTCATGCGCTCGATTCGCGAGGTCTACCTCGGGTGCACGCAGGTCCAGGTATCGACGGAGTTGGTGCGCAAGGATCCGCTGCGCTGGCTCGACCTCATCGATGAGCACCGCGTCACGCTCACGTGGGGGCCGAATGCCGCATTTGCGGCCGTGGTCGCGCAGCGTCAAGAGCTTTCGTCGCGCCGCCGGTGGTCTCTCGACAGTCTCCGATCGCTCTACTCCTCCGGCGAGTTGGCTGTGCCGCGAACGATGAATGCGTTCGTCGAGATGCTCGCGCCATACGGCCTTCGCGCCGACTCGCTCCGCGTTGCGTGGGGGATGACGGAAGCCTGCTTCGCGACTTCGTCCGCGTCACTCGATGACGCCGGAAAGCCCGTTCCCGGCGTGTCGGTGCGCATCGTCGGCGACTCTGGCGAGATTCTGAGTCAGGGAGAGACGGGACATCTTCAGATTGCGGGACCGCTCGTCGCAGCGGAAGGGTGGTTCGATACGGGGGACCTCGGCGTCATGGAAAGCGAACGTCTGGTCATCACCGGCCGCTCGAAAGATGTGATCAGGATCGGAGCCGTCGCCTACGCGAGCCGGGCGATCGAGGAGATCGTCGAGACCATCGACGGCGTCTCGCTGGTCGCGGCCTGCGGCGTCACAGATGCCGATGGCGAGGCACTGGCGATCTTCGCCGATCTCTCAGAGAGCCTTCTGCCGGAACTGCGAGCGCGTGTGGCCGGCAGGTACGGCATCGCGCCACGTTTCGTCATTCCACTGGCTCCCGGCCTCTTTCCTCGAACCGACGTCGGAAAGATCAACCGGCGAACACTTCGCGAGGCCTTTGCCGCGGGAGCGTTCGATGGATACCGCCGCTGGCCGTTCGACCTGCGCGCCGTGCAACCCTCCGTCGGGGCGGTAACGAATCAGGAGCGCGAGCGCGCCGGGCAGATCGCCGCCATCGTCAGCGACGTTCTTCGCGTGCCGGTCGGGATCGACGACGACTTCTTCCGTCTCGGCGGCACTTCCCTGCGCGTCGCGCAGGCGGCGAGCCGCATCGGCTGCGGGCTCGTCGATCTCTTCTGCGCATCAACCCCACTGTCGCTTGCCGTGAGGCTGGCGCGACCCGTGAAGTCGAGTCCGTCCCCGCGCGCCCGGCAAACGCACGAAGACGTCGCAATCGTCGGGGCGGCCTGCCGCTTTCCAGGTGCTCCGAACGTCGACGCCTTCTGGCGTTTCCTGACTGAGGGCCGCGATGCACTGACTGAATTCTCGGAAGCGGAGCTTCTCGCGTCCGGCATTCATCGGAGAACGCTCGACGATCCGGCGTACGTTCGCGCCGGAATGATCATCGACGATATCGAGAGCTTCGATGCCGATTTCTTCGGCCTTTCTGCGCGCGACGCGGAGACGATGGATCCGCAACAGCGCGTGCTGCTCGAGTGTGCGTGGCATGCCGTCGAAGACGCCGGGCGTATGCCGTCCGTCGGCACCGATCGAGTCGGAGTGTGGGTCGGCGCGCGCGTGAGTGAGTATCTCCTCTTTCATCTGCCGCCTCCCGATCTGTTCGGAAACGAAGAGCTACCCGCGGAGGGTTTGCGCCGTCTCGTCCTCAATGACAAGGACTATCTCGCTACGCGTCTCGCTCACATCCTCGACTGCCGCGGCCCGGCCGTCTCCGTGCAGACGGCCTGTTCGTCCTCTCTCGTCGCCGTGCACATGGCCGCCCGGAGTCTGCAGAACGGTGAGTGTGATATGGCGTTGGCTGGCGGCGTATCGCTTCGCGTTCCGCAGAAGGCGGGCTATCTCTTCACCGAGGGAATGATCTTCTCGCCGGACGGGCGTACCCGGCCGTTCGACGCCGCGGCGAGCGGCACGACCTTCAGCAGCGGCGTGGGTGTGGTGGCGCTGCGCCGGCTTGCCGACGCGCTGCGTGATGGCGACAGAATCTACGCCGTGATCTGCGGGTCCGCGATCAACAACGACGGCGCGGGACCGAAGCCCGCGTTCACCGCGCCCGGGCACGGTGGACAGGTGCGTGTCATCGCCGACGCGCTCGCGGACGCGGAGGTCGACTCGTCGACCGTGTCGTACGTCGAAGCGCACGGCACCGGCACCGCCGTCGGCGACCCGATCGAGATCGCCGCGTTGACGGAGGCGTTCCGCGGTGCGCCGATCCAATCGTGCGCAATCGGCTCTGTGAAGTCGAACATTGGACATCTGGTGCAGGCGGCCGGTGTGGCCGGCTTGATCAAGACCGCATTGATGCTGCGCCATCGGACCCTCACGCCGACGGCGAATTTTCGTAATGCGAATCCGTTGATCGACTTCGCCTCGTCGCCTTTCTTCGTCAACACCGAGTTGCGCGCCTGGGAGAACGACGGGACGCCACTGCGCGCCGGCGTGAGCGCATTCGGCTTCGGAGGCACCAACGCTCACGTCATCCTCGAGGAGCCGCCGGCGACGGAACCGAAGGATGCGGAGAGTGCCCGACCGCGTATTCTGCCGCTGTCGGCAAAGTCTCCCGCAGCGCTTCGCGAGCTCGCCACCGCCTACGCAGGAGTCGATGCTCCGCTCCGCGATCTCTGCGCGTCGGCTCAGAACGGGCGCGCGCATTTCCCGCATCGCATCGCCATCATCTCGTCGTCGCGTCAGGAGATGCGCGAGAAACTCGCCTCGCAGACGATCGGCGATTTCGCCGCGACGTCGCGGCCCCGCATCGCCTTCGTCTTTACCGGGCAGGGAAGTCAGTACGCCGGCATGGGGCGTCAGATGTTCGAGAGCCATCCGACGTTCCGGCGCGTGATCGACGAGCATTCACTGCAAAACGTGCTGTTCCACCCTGATGTGGAACGGACCGAGTTCGCGCAACCGGCCCTGGTCGCGCTCCAGGCGGCGCTCGTTCACGTCTGGCGCGAATGGGGCGTCGATGCCGATGTCCTTCTCGGACACAGCCTCGGTGAGATCACCGCTGCCTGGGCTGGAGGGGCGATCTCGCTCGAGGATGCGCTCCGGTTTGCTGCAGCGCGCGGCCGTCTGATGGAGCGCGCCGAGCGCGGTCTCATGGCCATGATCTTCGCACCGGCCCAGGTGCTCGAGTCGCGCGGCTACGACGTCCAGATCGCTGCGATCAATGATCCGCAGCAGACGGTCGTCTCCGGCTCACCCGTAGCGGTGAACGCGGTTCTCGAGGATCTTCGCAGGCGCGGCATCGCAACGCGCCTGATGCCGGGTCGCCATGCGTTTCACTCTGTACTGATGGAGCCGATCCTCGACGAGCTGGAGATGGAAGCAGCACGAATGTCCGTGTCGGCTCCGCAACGTCCGATCATCTCGACGCTCACCGGGGATGCCGCCGGCGCCGGCTTTGCGCGGCCGGAGTACTGGCGGCGACAGGCGCGAGACACGGTGCAGTTCGTCCGCGCCCTCGAGACAGCCAGAGCCGACGTCGTGGTACAGATCGGACCGGGACACGACACGAGCGAGCGGATGCTCTCGGCCCTGGCCACGCTGTATACCCAGGGCCTCGACGTGAACTGGCCGGCAGTCGAAACGGAACCCTGGCAACGCGTCGCGCTGCCGGGGTATCCATTTCAGCGAAAGCGGTACTGGGTCACGGCGCGGCGACGGGAACATGCGCCATCCCCCGATTCTCATCCACTCCTGGGCCGTCGCATTCCATCGCCGCTTGCCGAGGTGCAGTTTCAATCGGAGCTGACGGCGGATCTCGCGCCCTTCGCTCGTGACCACTGGATCTTCGGTGTGCGGCCGCTGGTGATGGTCGGACAGCTCGAAATGATGCGCGCGGCAACGGGCGCGCCGGGCGTGCTCGTCGAGAACGTCATCGTCGAACAGCCGCTGCTGCTGTCGGAGGAGCCGCGTCAGGTACAGACGCTTCTGGCACCGGACGGCGCGGTCCGCATCTTCAGCTCGGAAGACGGCAACTCCTGGGAGCTGCACTCCACCGCGCACGTCCAGAAGATCTCCTTGCCGGCACGCCACGTCGATCTCGACGCGATCCGCGGGCGATGTCGCGAGGAGCTCTCGCGCGGGGCCATGTACGAGGGGAAGCGGAACAAGGGAGCCGACATCGGCCCGGGCATCGAACTGGTGCAGCGCATCTGGCGTGGCGATGGCGAGGTGCTGGCCGAGGTCGCGCTCGACGACGAGGCGAGCGAGTTCGCTTCGCCATACGGAGCCTATCCAGGTCTGCTCGACTCGGTCGCGCAGTGCGGCGACCTGACTCTCGAGGGCGACGACCCTGAGCATGCGAAGTTTCTCTTCCTTCCGACCGTCGTCGAGCGGGTCACGTTCTTCGACAGCTTGCCGAACCGGGTCTGGACGACGCTCCGCCGGCGGACCGATGCGCGAGGGGACGTCTACGGCATCGACGGGGAAATCGCCGACCACGATGGCCGCGTCCTCGTCGCGGTGGAAGGCTTCTACTTCAAGCGCGCGACGGCGGCGGCGCTGACGCGCAGCGAGCTGACCTGGGAAGTCGAGTGGGTCCCGCTCGAGGAGAGCTCGACACGCCCCGAAGTGGAAGAAGGACACCGCCTGATCGCCGGCAGCGACGTCAGTGCCGGGGAGCTGTGCGGTGAAGCGCTCGGCGTGGTGCAAACGATGCTCGACGAGAACCGCAACGGTCCGCTGTGGATCGTCACCCGCGGTGCGCAGGCCACAGGACTCGAGACCGCGCCGCTCACGCCGGAGCAGGCGTCCCTGTGGGGATTCGGTCGTGCCGTGCAACGCGAGCAGCCGCAACTCCGCTGCCGGCTGGTGGACCTCGACCCGGCGCAGGGGGCGGGTGATGAGGAAGATCTGCACCGCGCCATGGCTGGTGCGGAATCGGAGGGAGAGGTTGTCGTCCGCGGAGGTCTCTTGTACGGGAAGCGGTTGCGCAGGATGCGCCCGCCGGCGCGCATCGACGGCGCGTACGCGCTTCGGGCGGGAACCGATCGCACGCTCGAAGGACTGACCATCACCCCGTTCGTCCGGCGCGATCCCGGTGCTGGCGAGCTCGAGATCGAGGTCTACGCGACCGGCCTCAATTTTCGCGACGTGCTCAACGCAACGGGACGCATCGAGGGGCCCCTCGGCTATGAATGCAGCGGCGTCGTCACGCGTTGCGGCGCGGGCGTGACCCAGTTCGAGCCCGGTGCCGCGGTCATGGCGTTGGCGATGGACAGTGTCGCATCGCATGTGACGATCGATGCGCGGCAGGCGGTCGCGAAGCCGCACAACCTCACCTTCGCGGCCGCTGCATCCTCTGTTGTTGCCTACCTGACGGCAATGTACGCACTGCTCGGGAAGGCCCGGCTCCAGGCGGGCGAGCGGGTGCTCGTTCACACTGCTGCGGGAGGGGTTGGGCACGCCGCAGTGCATGTGGCGCGCGCAGCGGGCGCCGAAGTGGTCGGAACGGCGAGCCGCGCCAAACGGTCGCTGGTGCGCGCAATGGGCGTCGATACGGTCGTCGATTCCCGCAAACTGGGGTTCTCCAGCGAGATCGAGCCGGTCGACGTGGTCCTCAATACGTTGGGAAACGAGTTCACGCCTGACAACGTGCGCGTGCTCCGCCCCGGCGGAAGGCTCGTCGAGCTGGGGCATCCGGAAGTGCTCGACCTGCGCACGACGGCCGAGCTGTCGGCGGCGGCCAACGTGGAGCTGATCAACTTTCACATCGCGCAGGACGTCGATCACGATGAGCTGCAGACGATGCTGAAGACGCTCGCGAGCTGGCTGGCCTCAGGACGGGTGCCGGCTCTGCCCTATCGCTCGTTCGCAATCACCGACGCACGGAAGGCCTTCGAAACGATCCTGCGCGGAGCGCACATCGGAAAGTTAGCTCTCGTCCATCCAGCCGCCTCGCAGAGCGAGTTCAAGCTCGATCCGAACGCAACCTATCTCATCACCGGTGGCAGTGGTGCGATCGGCACGCACCTCACTGAGTGGCTGGTCGCTCGCGGCGCCCGTCATCTGGCCTTGCTGTCCCGAACGTCTGCAGCGTCGTCTTCGAACGATCGGACCGAAGTTCGAACATTCCACGCCGACGTCGCTGACCCGGGTGCGCTACGCGCTGCACTGGCAGAGATGGAGGCGACCATGCCGCCACTGCGGGGTGTGATTCATGCCGCCGGCGTACTCGATGACGGTGTCATCCCACAGCAGAACCGCGCCCGCCTGGCGGCCGTCCTCGCGCCGAAAGTCGCTGGTGCATGGAATCTTCATCAGCTCACCGAATCGATGCCACTCGAGTTCTTCGTTCTCATCTCCTCCGTGGCCGGATTGTGGGGCAACGCAGGGCAGACCAGCTATGCCGCGGGGAACGCATACCTCGATCAGCTGGCGCACTACCGGCGGCAACGCGGCCTGGTTGCCACGAGCGTCGACTACGGCGCATGGCGTGGCGCCGGGATGGCGGCGACGCTCCCCGGCAGCGCGCGGCGGAGGAGGGCGGACAGCGGCATCACGGAGCTCGAGCCGGGCCTCGCCATCCGGGCGCTGGAATCGGCGCTTTCCAGAGATCAGACGCATGTAGCGATGTTCTCCGGCGCGTCGCCCCTCTTGGCGAAATCGATCCCTGCTGCGTCGCAGCCGCAGCGCGACAGCACTGCGCCGCGGAGCCTCGACGACGTCGTCGAGCGGACACGCCGTCAGGTGGCGGAGCTTTGCGGCTCGCCCGGGATCGATCTCCAACGCCCTCTGTCAGAGCTTGGTCTCGACTCACTCAGCGTTCTCCTCCTGCGCGGCCAGCTGATCGCCGAGTTCGGAGATGCTGCAGCGCTCCCGGTCATCCGCTTCCTCGAAGGTCACAGCATCGCCGAGCTCGCGGCCATGATCTACGAGCGGGTTCCATCGGTGATGACGCGCCCGCGATGGACTTCGCTGACGCCGATCAAGGCCAGAGGCGCCGGCCCTCCGATCATTCTCGTCCCTCCGGCAGCGAGAACGACACTGATGTTTTCCCGCATGGCAGAAGCGCTCGACGGAGATCACCCGGTGTACGGACTCAATCCGCTTGGGCTCGATGGCATTTCCGATCCGCACGACCGCGTCCAGACGATGGTGGAGCACTACGTCCGCGAGATCCGTTCTGTCTGGCCGGACGGCCCATACATCCTCGGAGGCTCCTGTTTCGGCGGCGTCGTCGCGTTGGAGATAGCGCGGCAGTTGACTGGTGAGGGAGCGGAAGTACCACTGCTGTTCCTCATCGACACAGCCGCCCCCGAGCTCGCCGTGCGTTCGCACCGCGAGGTGTCTATGGACGCGGTTTATGGCTCGATTCAGGAGGTCCGCCGTTGGGCCGGCGTGTTCACTCAACACCTCAGGGAACGCAACCTTCATCGTTGGCTGGCGGCACGATTACGCGACGAGCCGTTTGGTGTCGAAGAGCAGCTTCACCTCGCCGTTCGGGCGCACGCGAATGCTGTGAAGCAGCATCGCGCGGCCGTATTTCACGGCAACGTGCTGCTCCTGCAGAGCACTCAGTATCGCTGGTACGGGAAGCGCTGGCGGCGTCTCGTCCGCGGGCGGCTCGAGACGGTACTGTTCCCGGGAACGACACACGCCGATCTTGTCGGCCAGCTCTACTCGGTGAAGGTTGCCGGAGTCGTGACCGAGCGGCTCGCGGCGTTTTCCCGGTGAGGATCGGCTCGCCGCGCAGCGCGAGTGATCAGAGTTTCACGAGATCGATGCGGACTTCCCGCGCGCCGCGAATGGAAGCGAGGGTCGAGCGCGCCAGGTCCTTCTGCAACTCGTGCGTCACCGTTCCGCTCACGGTGATGATCCCTTCTTCGCAGGTGACGCTCAATTTCGTTCCCTCGAGCGCTGGGCGCGACGCCAGCTCGCGCTCGGCATCCCGCCGGATCTTCTGATCGTCCCAGGTGCGGGACACGGTCACCAGGTTGGCGACTCGGGTGACGCCGAGATCCTTCAACACGCCAACCGCCCGCGCCGATGCGGCTGGAGCACCTGTACCGCGCAGGATGTAAACACCACCGGCACTGCGCACGGAAAGACCTTGAATGGGTACGCCGGACGCCCGAATGGCGCTCATTGCTTCCGCGTCACCGATCACCCGGCCCGTCTGGAGCGCGTTGGCCTCTACGGGAACCGAGGCCGTCGAGCCTGCATGGTTGCGCATCATCGCTACCCCTGCAGCTCCTGCGAGGAGCACTGCTGCTGCCGAAATCCAGATCTTCTTGGTCGCCATGAGGCTTATCTTACCCAATCGTCGTGCCACTCGAGGCCTCGGCGGGGGCGCCGGTCATCTGACTAGCGTTCCGGTCCAAATATAGCTGATTGGTAGACTTAGCGGTCGCGATGCAATCTCCCATCAAAGCGGCCGAGCCTCGCCGGCACTTCCTTGGACGGGCCGTTTCGGTCCTTTCTGCCGACCAGCACATCCTGACGGTCGCGGCGGCCGGTCGTACGCAGACAAGCGGATGGACGAGTGCAGCGTCGCCGATGCTGGTCACGGCGGTCTTCATCGGAACAGTAAAATCCTTCGCTCCCTCGTACACTCCCCGACTGCTCATGGCCCGCTACCTCAAGAAATTCACCAGCATCGGCTCGGCCGGGCCGACCGAGGAACGGGGGTTCGCGATCTGGGCGGGCTACGATATTGTCGGCGTCGACGACGACCTGTCTTCGCACGGCCTGCTGAAGGCCGACCACTGGACGAGCGACGAGATTGCAGTACGCGGCATCACCACCTTCCTGCGTGTCGAGCCGGACGATGACGCGACCTACGCGAAGCTGGGCATCGAAAGGAAATCATGACCGGGCATCACGATGAGAAGCTGGCTGTGGCGGTGCCGCTCGAAGAGCTGCAGCAGATCGCTCTGCGGGTTGCAGAGGAACTGCGCGCGGTACGGGAGGGCGACGGGCTGACCCCCGAAGTACGGGCGCGCTTCATCACGCTGCGTGCTGCACTCTTTCAACGCGGCATCTATGACCCGGTGCTCGTGCGTTTCGACTCCGCCTCTGCTCCTCGCGCCTCCTTCGAGGAAATCGCCGAGCAGCTCACGGCTGTCGCCGGGGCGCTTACGCCCGGGGCAGCCTGACACTGCGCGGCGGCCGACGCCCGGCCTGATCCTTGCTCTTTCGGGTTGCGTCCGAGGTTATGGCCGTCGATCCTCTGCGTTTCCCGTATCGCAACGAGTTGCTCATGCCGGTTGTCGGGCTGGAGGCCGAGTTTCAGGTCTTCGTCGACGGCGTTGAGGTCGTTCCCGAGGAGTACTGGCGCACGCCGTCGGGGTTCATCACCCGGCCGCTTCTGCACCGCAGCTCCAAGTCTTCTCAACTTCCTACAGGCGGTGCTGTGTACTTCGACGGCGGCGTGCTCGAGGTCGTCACGCCCGTCATCGAGATCGCACCTCAGTGCACTGCGCGTGTCGTGCGCAGTCTCTGGGAGCAGATCGGCTTCGTGCGCGATCAGCTCGACGGGTGGGAAGAGCGGAATGGGAAAGACGTCCGCCTGCAGGCGTTTAGCGCGCACTTCAACATCTCGTACGAGCTTGCCCGCGAGGAGCGCAACCGCAACCGCACCATCCAGAAGCTCGCACTCCTGCTTGCGCACCTGCTCCCCATTCCTGTGCTGGTTACGGGCGCGAACCGCCGCTCCAGCGGGATGGGAGTCCGCCCTCGGCGAGACCGCATCGAGATCACGCTCGACTTCACACCCGACCCGGGCCTCATGGCCGCGACGACTGCGCTCATCGTCGGCGTCGTTCGCGAAGTCATCGCGTGGCCGTCCTATCGTGTCGAGGAGCTCGAGGCCCGTGGCCTTCCGGTCGTCTCCGGAATGACGCCCGGCAAGCATCCGACGCGCAATGGCTGGATCGCTCGTGACTATCATTTCCCGCGGAACCCCTTCGAGACGCGTGTGGACTCGAAGGTGTGGCAAGTCACCGACGGCCGCACGCTCTCCATGCGCGAGATCGCCCTCGGCACCGCAACGTTTTTCCGCGAGTCGATCCGCCGCTGGTCCGACCCGTTCAGCTACCGGGTCCTGTTCTCGATCCTCACCGGCGAGACACCCTCGCTCCTGGACCTGAACGACCGTCCTCCCGCATACGACGATGTAGGGCGCCAGATCCGCTGGGGCTCGACCATCCCCGAGCTGACCAACTTCGCGGCTGTGATGCAGGATGAACCGCAAAGCACCCCGCGGCGGCGGCGCAAGGATCTCGAAGAAAAGCTCGCCCCTCCCTGGCGTGGGGAGAGCGTTGGCCGGCGCGATCGCGTGACCCTCCCCTCGCGGCTCGAACGCCGCGGCGCCACGGAGCGACGCTCAAATCCGGCATCGAGCTCGACCCGCCTGGGACGCTCCGCGTATGAACGGGTCTTCCGCCAGCTGGGCAGCGGCAAGCGGCTGCAGATCGGGCGTGAGCTGCTGACCCCTGTCGGGGTTCGCGGCTGGTACCACGCCGTCTTCCACAACGCTCGCGGTGAGGAGCGGCTGCTCTCCATCGACCAGGTGCTGGAAAACATGGAGCGCTGGCGCGAGTGATCGCCCGTCGGCCGATGCCGACACGGCCGGCGCTGGCCCTGGCACACCTCTGGCACGCGTCCGGCAATAGACCAGAATGTAGGCAGTTCGCTGGCGACATCAGGCGCGTCGATTATCGCAAATGCGGTCGGCGCGCTTTTCTTTTGTCCACCCGCCCTGGCGTGTCGATTTGCGCCTCCCCCGTTCGTCTGTACAGTGACGAAAGGAGAAACGACATGCCGCAATTCGTACTCATGCTCCGCGACAGCGGTTCTTTCCCGGGGGACATCAGCGCCGAAGAGATGCAGCAGATTCTGGAGCGCTATGGCTCGTGGGCGAGCAAGGTCCAGGCGAAGGGACAGAAGCTCTACGACGGACAGGGACGCGTCGTCGTGCGCAAAGACGGCGGCATCTCTGTCACAGACGGCCCGTACGCAGAGAGCAAGGAAGTGATCGGCGGATACTTCATCCTCGAAGCTGAGGACTACGACTCGGCCGCGCGCCTGAGCCAGGACTGTCCGCACCTCGACTTCGGATCGATCGAGGTCCGGCAGATCGAGCTTTGAGCGATGTCGAAGGACTGATCGACCATCTGTTCCGCCACAGTGCGGGACAGATGGTCGCCACGCTCACACGCGTGTTCGGCGCGGAACATCTGTCCCTGTCCGAGGAGGTCGTCCAGGAGGCGCTCATCGCTGCGATGCAGCAGTGGAGCCGCCGCGGCGTCCCTGGCAATCCGCGCGGGTGGCTCTTCCAGGTGGCGCGCAACCGAGCGCTCGACCATCTCCGTCGCCAGGCCGCGCTACGTCAGAAGGAGTCCGAGCTGCTCACCGCGTTTCGCGAACGATCCGCTGAAGACGGACCGCTCTTCGCGCACGAGCTGCGTGACGATCAGCTGCGCCTGATGCTGATGTGCTGTCATGCAGCCATCCCTTCCGAGAGCCGTGTCGCGCTGACGCTGAAAACGGCCGGCGGGTTTTCCGTCGACGAGATCGCACGCGCATTCCTGACGAAGAAAGAGACCATCGCGCAGAGGATCGTCCGTGCGAAGCGCCTCATCCGCGACCAGGCCATCCCCATGGAGATGCCTTCGCGCGCCGAGCTGCCTTCACGTCTGCAGTCGCTACTCGAGGTTCTGTACCTGCTCTTCAACGAGGGATACAGCGCGCACGCGGGTGAAGACCTGGTGCGAGGCGAGCTCTGTGCGGAAGCCCTGCGACTCGTTGGTCAACTCGTTGGTCAACTCGTTGACCATCCCGCCGCGTCACTCCCCGAGACGCATGCGCTGCACGCGCTCATGCTCCTGCAGTCCGCGCGACTGCCGGCGCGCATCGACGCTGCGGGAGAGCTGGCCACGCTGGCCGAACAGGACCGCGGGCGTTGGGACCCCGCTCTGCTCGCGGACGGGCTGCGCGCCTTCGCCAGGTCTGCTGCCGGTGAACGGTTGACCGCGTATCACGTCGAGGCGGCCATCGCCTCCTGCCACGCCGTCGCGCCGTCGTTCGAGGAGACGGACTGGCGCGCGATCGCTGCGCACTACGAACAGCTCCTGCAGCTGAAGCAGACGCCAGTCGTCGCACTCAATCGCGCCGTCGCGATCGCGATGGCGGATGGACCGGAGGCGGGCCTTCGAGCGATCGGCGAGATCAAGACCCTCGCCAGCCTCCGCCACTACCTCCCCCTCTCCACCACCCTCGGCGAGCTCTGTCTCCGCGCGGGCGACCGCGATGGCGCCGCACAGCACTTCACGCGAGCGCTCCAGCTTCCGTCGACGCTTCCGGAGAAGCGCTTCCTGCTGCGGAAGCTGGCTGCTTGCCGGTAGTGTTCGGGGTTTCCCGTCTTCCGGTTTTAGTCTTCGGGTTTTAGTCTTCGAGTCTTCGAGTATTCGAGTCTTCAAGTTGTATCCCAAAGGCTCGTGGCACAACGGCAAATTCTCCCCCACCCATGGCCAGCGCCGACCCATCCTCCTATTTCACACTGAGAAGATGCACCTCTGACTCCTCGAAGCCTCGACCCCTCGAAGACTCGACGACTCGAAGACTCGAAGACTCGAAGACCCGTAGACTCGAAGACTCGAAGGCTCGAAGACTCGGAGACCCAGCCCCGAAGACCCGAAAGGAGCCGATATACTCACCCCCATGGATGCTGCGCTCGCCACGATCTACACCGCTCACGTCACGATGAACAAGCTGCGGCACGACCTCGCCCTGGGGGCGTCGCAGTTCGACCATGCCGTGATCTTCTCCGGCGCGCTTCACTACCAGTTCGTCGATGACATGCCTTACCCATTCAAGGTCAATCCCCACTTCAAGGGATGGGTACCCGTCACGGACAATCCGAACTGCTTCGTGGTCTACACGCCCGGTGTCAAGCCGAAGCTCGTCTATTACCAGCCCGTCGACTACTGGCACAAAGTGGCCGGGACGCCCGCGGACCGCTGGGTCGAGAAGTTCGACGTCGTGCTCATCGCCGACCTCGAGCAGGCCCGCCATTACTTCCCCAGCGGCCGCGTCGCATTCATCGGCGAGTGGAATGAGACCTTCGCTTCCTGGGGCGACCTCACGCCGAATCCCGAAGCAGTCCTGCACAGCCTTCATTTCGACCGGACGCAGAAGACTCAGTACGAGATTGAGTGTGTCCGTCGAGCGAACGTCCGCGCCGTTGGCGGCCACCGCGCGGCGGAGCAGGCCTTCCGCGAAGGGCTGTCGGAGTATGAGATCCATTTGGCCTATCTGCGCGGGTCCGACTCCGCCGACGAGGAGCTGCCGTACGGGAACATCATCGCCCTCAACGAGAACGCTTCCACGCTCCACTACTACCATCACGGCCGCACCCGGCTTGCGGAGCCGGACCTGCAT
Source organism: Acidobacteriota bacterium (assembly GCA_031388865.1). Taxonomy (GTDB): domain Bacteria; phylum Acidobacteriota; class Thermoanaerobaculia; order Gp7-AA8; family Gp7-AA8; genus QHVT01. The sequence continues at coordinate 14,449 of JANMSA010000194.1, forward strand.
TCCTTCCTGATCGATGCCGGCGCGAGCTACAACGGCTACGCATCCGACGTGACGCGCACGTACTCGCGACGCGATGACGAGTTCCAGGAGCTCATCGCCGCGATGGACGAGGCCCAGCTCGCGCTCGTCGGCGCGTGCGTACCGAACACCAACTACATCGACATTCACCTGCTCGCGCATCGCAAGGTGTCCGAGTTGCTGGTTCGTTTCGGCTTCGTCCGCGACATCGACGCGGAGGGAGTCTTCGAGCGGCGCATCAGCTCGACGTTCCTCCCCCACGGCGTTGGCCACTACCTCGGCCTCCAGGTGCACGACGTGGCCGGCTTCGCAGCGGACCGCGGCGGCAAGACCATCCCCAAGCCGGATGGCCATCCGTATCTCCGCCTCACGCGCACCATCGAGCCAGGACACGTCTTCACCATCGAGCCCGGCCTCTACTTCATCGACTCCCTCCTCGGCGAGCTCCGGCAGAGCGAGAACGCGCAGTACATCGACTGGCGCAAGGTCGGCGACTTCCGCAAGTACGGAGGCATCCGCATCGAGGACGACATCGTGGTGACCGAGACGGGGAACGAGAATCTCACCCGGCAGGCTTTCGCGGATGCGTGATCGTTGTCGTCAGTTGTCGTTTGTTCAGTTGTCGCCAGAGAAGCGTTGTCGGTTGTCAGTTGTCGGTTGTCTGCACTTCAGCGACTGGACGCCATTCATGCTGAGCTGCAAACATCAGCAGGTCGTGCTCCGCTCGGTGACGCTGGCAACTGGTGCCGTCCGGGCGAGAGCTCGCAGACAACTGACAACCGACAACGGACAACACGCACGGGGACGCGGGCGACAACACGCGCAGCGGGAAACGTGATGTTCCCCGAGCTCTCCTCCGTCCTCGACGTCCTCGGCGCGATGATCACGCCGGCGGTGCTGATCCTCGCGTCGAGCTCTCTTCTGATCACGACCTCCAGCCGTTCCATTCGTTGTGTCGATCGCGTCCGTGAGCGGGCAGACGAGCTGCAGGCGCTCGGGAAGGGTTCCGACGAGGGGACGGAGAAGCGGCGGCAGCACTTGTTCAACCAGCTGGACATCAACACTCGCCGCGCGCGACTCCTGCAGAAGGCGATGTCCCGGCTCTACATCGGCATCAGCTGCTTCATCGCCACGAGCGTAGCGATCGGACTGGTGTCGCTCCTTCAGATGAACATCGGCTGGATCCCCCTGGTCCTCGGATTTGTCGGTGCCGGCCTGCTCTTCTCGGCCAGCATCTACCTCATTTTCGAGTCGCGGCTGGCGATTGCGACGACGTACGAAGAAATGGACTTCATCTCTCGCAACTACATGCAGCGATCGTGATGGACGAGCATCTTCTCCTGGAGCTCGCGCTCTTCACCCTGGCCGGATTCGTCGCGCAGATGATCGACGGAGCGTTGAGCATGGGCTACGGCGTCAGCGCAACGACGCTGCTGCTCTCCTTCGGCGTCCCGCCCGCCGCCGCGAGTGCCAGCGTACACACGGCGGAGGTCGTCGCCACTGCCTTCTCAGCGTGGAACCATTGGCGCCTGAAGAACGTGATCGCTTCGTTCGTGAAGAAACTGCTGATCCCGGGCGTGATCGGCGCGATCGCTGGCGCGTATGTGCTCACCACGGTCTCCGGCGACGTGATCCGCCCGTTCATGGCGGCCTATCTGCTGATCATGGGCGTGATCATCCTCGCCAAAGCGTGGCGGCGATCGGTGCACGTCGGAAGTGAGAAGCATCTCCTGCCACTCGGTCTGGCCGGCGGCTTCTGCGACGCGATCGGCGGCGGAGGCTGGGGCCCGATCGTGGCAGGCACCCTTCTCGCGCGTGGCAACGAGCCGCGCACGACCATCGGGTCGGTCGCCTTCTCGGAGTTCTTCGTGACGTTTGCTGCTTCGGCCACGCTGCTGCTGACCATCGGCGTCACGAGCTGGCTCCCCATCGCCGGCCTCGCCCTCGGCGGCGCCATCGCCTCTCCGCTCGCCGCGCGCCTGACCGGCCGCATCCCGCCCCGTCCGCTCATGGTCGCCGTGGGCATCATGGTGATCCTCCTCAGCATGAGAACGATCGCGATTGGAATTCGGAATTGAACATTGAAAATTGAAAATTTAACAACACGGTGAACGCCGCGCTCCTTTCTAGGCTGTCATCCTGAGTCGCCGCAGCCGGAATCATCGGCGGAGGACGACGAAGGATCCCCTGCCGACAGCACGGTTAGCGCTCCGAATCGGGGATCCTTCGCCGCGCTTCGCCGTCTCAGAATGACAGGTTCATGAACTCCTCACCTGGTTGGAACGGCACGGCGCGCGACCGCGGTCCCCTCTTTCAATTTTCAATTTTCGATTTTCAATTCTTCATTCATCCTCTCCCTGATCAGCCGCAGCGACTCCAACAGCAGCGCCTTGTTCTCCGGCTTGTTCGTCCACGTCGAGCGTCCCGAGGGGTGGGGCAACACGATGACGTCGAACGTGTGGTCCGCCAGGGTGAGACGGTGGACGCGCCCGGTTGCCTCCTTGAGCTCGGCGATGCCGAGGAGGTGGCGGGAGGCGAGGGTGCCGACGGCGATGACCAGGGCGGGACGGAGCAGCGCGATCTCGCGCTCGAGGTAAGGGCTGCAGTTTACGATCTCCAGAGCGTCCGGGACGCGATCTCCACCGGCCTTTGGATCGCGTCCGGGGAAGCAGCGGATGACGGCGCCGATGTAGACCCGCTTGCGGAGCTCCTCCTCGGAGAGCCCGACATGCTCTTCGAACCAGGAGAAGAGTCGTTTCCCGGCGGTGTATGCGAACGGGCGGCGCTCCACCATCTCGCGTGGGCCGGGCGCTTGTCCCACGAGCAGCACGCGCGCGTTCTCGACGAAGCCGGTCACGGGAAGACCGACGACGTTCGGGCAGGCGCGGCAGGCGAAGAGCGCCTCGAGATGAGCTGCAAAGTCCGGATGCATGCTGCTACGATCCCCTCAACAATGAGGCGTCTCGGATTCGTCCTGCTCCTGCTTTTTCCCCTGACTGCCGCCGCCTGGACGCGCGCCTCCGACGAGCGCATCGCGATGAAGGGGGCGGCTCTCGCGCCTCCGGACCTGCGCATGCTGATCGAGAAGTTTGAGGGCGACTACAAATCGGGGCTGCAGAGGGCGCAGTCCGATGAAGGAAGCGACCTCCACCGGTACTTCGTGCTCTCGCGCCAGGGCCGTCTGCGGGAAGCGATCGAGCGCGAGGCCCGGCTTGCCGTGACGATGATTCGCAAGGGCGATCCAATGAACGAGGTGATCCAGCGACTGGGGATCCTTGCCCATCTCGTCGCCGACGCCAACAACCCGTTCCATGTCGCAAACGACGATCCGCGTCTTGGTGCATCGCAGAACGATTTCGAGACCTACTTCGAACGGCGGCTGGCGCGGTTCCCGACCGTATTCTACGGACTCGACCCAAACTTCGCTCTGGGGACTTATCTGGACAAGACTTTCGCGCGCTCCGCGAAGTTCTATCCGCTGGTGGGCAACGCCTATTTCCCGGAGGGCGGGCGCCGCACCTCCGCCGATTTTGACGATCGCTCCACCGCGTTCGGCATCGCGTCCGTCTCTTACTCGCGCGCGGTCACGGACCTCGTCAATCTCTACTACTACGTCTGGAAGGAAGCCGGCGGCGACGTCCGTTCCGCAGCTGTCATGCGTGATGGAAACCTCTCGCTGAACGGGAGGCGCTGAGTGGCGGCCATCGAGAGAGCCATCCTCTCGGTCTCCGATAAGACCGGCGTCATCGAGCTGGCTCGCGCGCTCAGTGCGAAAGGGGTCGAGATTCTTTCCACCGGCGGGACGGCGAAACACCTGACGGACGCGGGCATTGCCGTGACGCCCATCTCGAGATGGTCCGGAGCGCCGGAGATCCTGGGCGGGCGCGTCAAGACGCTCACGCCGAAAGTGTTCGGCGCGATTTTGTTCGACCGCGGAAACGAGGAGCACCTCAGCGACGTCGCCCGTCTGGAGATCCCTCGAATCGACCTGGTGGTCGTCAACCTCTATCCATTCGAGCAAACCATCGCCCGGGATGGCGTGTCGCAGGCGGAGGCGGTCGAGCAGATCGACGTCGGCGGGCCTTCGATGCTGCGAGCCGCGGCCAAGAACCACAAGCATGTCCTGCCCCTGTGCGATCCGGCGCTGTACGACGACTTCCTGCGCGAGTTCGGAAGGGGGATCTCGGACGAGTTCCGCCTGCGCTGCGCGGTGGCCGTCTTCGCAAAGACCAGCGCCTACGACGCAGCCATCGCCTCCTTTCTGGGCCGAGGCGAGAGCGAGCGGCTCCAGCTCGACCTCGAAAAGTTTCAGGACCTGCGTTACGGCGAGAACCCCCATCAGGCCGCGGGCTTCTACGCGCCCGCGGGGAAACGACCATTCGAGCAATTGCAGGGCAAAGAGCTCTCATACAACAACCTGCTCGACCTCGACTCGGCGATCCGTCTCGCGAACGCGTTCTCGGAGCCGGCCGCCGCAGTCATCAAGCACACGAATCCATGCGGCGTTGCGCGGCGCGAGACGCTCGCCGACGCGTTGCGAGCAGCCATTGAAGCGGATCCTGTCTCCGCGTTCGGCGGCATCATCGGTGCGAACCGCGAAGTCGATGGAGACTCCGCGCGCGCGGCGGTGGATCTCTTCCTCGAAGTGATCGTCGCGCCGTCGTTCTCAGACGAAGCGAAGGAAATCCTCGCGAAGAAGAAGAACCTGCGCCTGATCGCCCTCCCGCCAACCGCCAACCAGCAGCCCGCAACCGAGCTACGCTCGGCGGCGGGTGGCATCCTCCTGCAGGCCATGGACACGATCTCCAGCAGCGATCAGTGGAAGATCGTTTCCGAGCGCGAGCCGGGGGCCGAGGAGCTCGCCGGGCTGGAGTTTGCGTGGATCGTTTGTGCGCACGTGAAATCGAACGCGGTCGTCCTGACACGCGAGTCGCAATCCGTCGGGATTGGTGCAGGGCAGATGAGCCGCGTGGATGCCGCGAAGGTGGCCATCATGAAGTCAATCCTCCCTGCCGCAGGATCCTTCGCGGCCTCGGACGCCTTCTTCCCCTTCCGCGATGGCCTGGACATTCTGGCGGACGCCGGTGTGCGCGCAGTCATCCAGCCGGGTGGATCGGTGCGCGACCCGGAAGTCATCGCCGCCGCCAACGAGCGCGACATGGCGATGATCTTTACGGGCGAGCGCCACTTCCGGCACTAACGACAAATTCGTGAACGCGCAGCAGCTCGACGATGGGCGGCCGCATTTGCGTTGACGGAAGCATCCGTGCCGAAGGCCGCTGGAGGCTACGACAATCACGAGTTACGCCTCGGTGAGTTCGCTTCCCGCGACAATTTGTATGGACACCGACAACTGACAACTGACAACCAGTAAACAGTAACCAACAGCCAGAACCAGCACTGGCAACCCTAGTGCTACGATTCGCGCGCATGCCGAGCGCCGACATCCGCCTGATCATCTCCGACGTCGATGGCGTCTGGACGGACGGGAAGATCATCTATGCCGGCGATCGCAGCGAGGTCAAAGAGTTCAACGTCCGCGACGGGCTCGCCGTGAAGCTAGCGCAGCGCTCCGGCATCGCCGTGGCACTGCTGACGAGCCGACACTCGCAGGCGCTGGAGCGGCGCGCGAAGGAGCTCGGCATCGTGGAGCTGCATCAGGGCGCTGTGAACAAGCTCGAAGCGGCGGAACGCATCGCGCAAAAACTCTCGATCTCGTTCGACCAGATCCTCTATGCGGGGGACGATCTCCCCGATCTCGCGCCGATGACGCGCGTCGCGATCTCTGCAGCACCCGCGGATGCGGCACCCGAGGTGCGCGCCATCGCTACCTGGAAGCTGGAGAGGGCGGGTGGCGCGGGCGCAGTACGCGAAATCGTGGAGCGCCTGCTCCGCGAGCGCGGCGAGTGGGATCTGCTCATCCGGGAGTTCGTCGACGGCCGGCCGGAATCTGCGAGCATCTAGGCGGGGGACTGGCCGCGCTGTTTAGTGGTGATGACGCGCGGTGCGCAGCCGGCACGAGCCTGGTGAATGGCACGGGAGCGACCCCTCATCCGCCTTCGGATCGGGATAGGGGGGAGCCTCACGGCCCTCCCCCTCCCACACCACCGTGCATGCGGGTCCGCACA
>JANMSA010000651.1:0-5060 GCA_031388865.1 Acidobacteriota bacterium
GTACAAACGAGCCGTACAAACGAGCCGTACAAACGAGCCGTACAAACGAGCCGTACAAACGAGCCGTACAAACGAGACTTGACGCGTGCGCAGGAGCAACGAGCTTGACAAGGACATTTGGGATTGAGCATTTGTGGCCTATTCATTCATTGCGAGATCGCAATGCGGGAGCGCGCGTGGAGAGCGCGCGTGATAGCGGTGTGTGTAGGCTCGATTCTAAGGCGTCGCCAGACAATAACATGTACAGATGAGGGTTCGGGCGCTATCTTGATGGCGTGACCGATTCCTGCACGCTCCACGACAAGATCGCTCGCTTGTGGCCTCATCTGGATGAACGGGCGCGGCGCCTGTTTGCGGCCAGTGAAGCGCGGCAACTTGGGCACGGTGGCGTCTCGCTGGTCAGTCGCGCCTGCGGGATGTCCCGCGTGACGATCACGAAGGGCCTCCGCGAGTTGGAGGATGACGCTAAAGAAGCGATGCAGCAGATAGACACCCCCATAGCGCGTGCGCGACGTGGGAGTGGCGCTGCGCGGCACCTCGGCAAGGATGGATGTTCAGGCAGGAGCGTTCAACGGCGCCGGGGAGGGGCAGCACGCCGCCGACCGGAACACGGCAAGTATCTGGTCGGAACGGTCGTGGGCCGACCCGGCATTTCGGGACTTCACGTCGGCTTCTCCGGACTCCACGGGGGCGCGAGCTCCACCGCCGATCCGGTTCGTCGGAGGTTCGGCGCCGACGTGCAGTATGCGCGGCGAAACCTCGTGGTTCGCTCCGAGTTCGTCACCGGAACGGACGGCGATATCCCCCGACGTGGGCACTACGAGTACGTCGGCTTCAAGCCCGTGCCCGCATTCGAACTTACGCTGCGCCACGACGTCGGGGATCCCGATCGGCGCAAGGACTCGTCCATCGCCGACGCGCTGACCCGCGACGATCTGCTCGGCTTCAATTACTTCCTGCAAGACCACTACGCGAAGGTTCAGGTCAACGTCACGCGCCGGACCTTTCAGTCCGCCGCGCTTCGCCCGGCTATTCTCCTCAATCTGGGTGTACAGACAGCGTGGTAAACACCGAAAGAGCAATTACTTAGCCGCAATACGGGTCGCGCCGCTGACAAAAATGTTACGGATGTGCTCGGTACACAGTCCTCCTCCTGATAAAGCAATCGCAGCACCAACACTACTCAGGAGGTCACTCAGTATGCGACATCTGAATCTTGAGCTCGAACAGCTCGAGGAGCGCATCGCACCCATCGTGATCCTGCCCGGCGGTGGCGGCGGTTCCGCGACCGGCAGCGGGAGCGATCACTCGTCAAGCCAGTCCAACGGGTCACAGAGCCAGACCAACAATTCGAAGAGCCAGACCAGCGGCTCCAATTAGCATTACCTACCGCCGGGCGCCTGGGGAAACCCAGGCGCTCGGTCGTATCTGCCCCTCGCGTACGACCCGCCCGGCGTGAACCCCCGGGGCAGACACATCGGCTGAGGCACTCGGCGTGGTGAACTCCTGGTTGCCAAGAGTCCGGACCGACCTCACGGTCAGCGAACAGCAGACCGCGAACGGACGCGTCGTGGTCGTCAAGGACGGCCGCCTAGGCCGCTTCTTCCGGTTCAAGGAGACCGAACAGTTCATCGTCGAACAACTCGACGGTGAAACGCCACTCGACGTGGTCCGATCACGAACCGAGGACAAGTTCGGTGCCGCGCTGCACGCCGACATGCTTGCCGCCTTCGTCAAAGACCTGGAGCGAAAGGGTCTTCTCGAGTCGGGGGCCGCGACAAGCAAGGAGCCGTCCGGGCGGCGCAGCAGAGTTCGCGGGAGCCCCCTCTACCTTCGCATCGCCCTCTTCGATCCGGACCGACTCTTTACCAGTCTCGCTGGGCGGCTACGCTTTCTTTTCACGCCGCGATTCGTCGTTTTCGCGTCCGCGCTCATGCTCCTCGCCGTTGGCATCACGATCGCCAACGGGCCCCAAATCGCCCAGCACGTTGCCGATCTCTATCACTCGACGGCCCTTCCGCTCTTTCTCGCGATCTTCCTGCTCACGGTCGCCGTTCACGAATCGGGTCACGGCGTCACCTGCAAGCACTTCGGTGGCGAAGTTCGCGAAACCGGCATCTTGTTCATCTACTTTTTCCCCGCCTTCTACTGCAGCGTCAGCGACGCCTGGCTCTTTCCGGAGAAGTCCAAGCGCCTGTGGGTGGGCTTCGCCGGCCCCTTCGTCGAGCTCTCGCTCTGGGCGCTGGCCACCCTCATGTGGCGTCTCGCCGAGGCCGATACTTGGATCAACCATGTATCGCTTATCGTGATGACACTCTCCGGCGTCCGCACGCTCCTCAACTTCAACCCGCTCCTCAAACTCGACGGCTACTACCTGCTCAGCGACTACCTGGAGATTCCGAACCTCCGACGTCGGTCGTTCAGGTATGTGGGCGGTCTGTTGAAGCGGACGTTTGGGTCGGCCTCTGCCGTCGCGTCGGAGTACTCGGCTCGCGAGCGGCGCGTCTATCTGTTGTACGGAGTCCTGGCTGCCGCCACATCGGGGCTCGTCCTCGTCTATGCCCTGGTTATCGCGGGCAGACTCTTTCAGGACGGTCAGTCGGCTGCGGTCTTCCTGCTCGCCGGACTGGTGGGACTCAAGTCTCGCCGTCGGTACAACCGATTCTTCGGGAAGTCATCGGCTCCATCGGATGGGGAGGACGGGGAAGGCGACGAGGCGATGTCGGCTCAACGAGGGGTGACTGAGCCAACCGAGCGAAGAAAACGGCGACGCGGCAGGTGGACGGGGCGCATTCTGTGGTTAGCGCTGGCAGGCGCGAGCATCGCCGCGCTGTTCCTCGTCTCCATCGATCTCCGAATCGCCGGTTCGTTCGTCGTGCTGCCGCAGGCCAACGCCGACTCCAGAGCCGCAGTGGCGGGACTGGTCGAGCGAATCCTCGTAAACGAGGGAGACGAGGTAGCGGCGGGCACGGTCCTCGCTCGCCTCTCCGACAAGGAGCTGCGCGCCGAGTTGGATCAGACCGAAGCGGAATGGCGCGAAGTCAGCGCGAATCTCTCGAAGCTCACGGCGGGCGCGACCATCGAAGAGATACAGGTCGCCCGCGCCGGTCTTTCCAGGACCGAGGGTGAGGTGAAGTTCGCCCAAAGCAGGCTGGCGCGATTCAAGAGCCTGTTCGAACGAACCATGGTCTCTACGCAGGAGTTCGAAGACGTGCAGGCACAGAGCACCTCGGCCGAAAGCAATCGGGTAGAAGCCAGGAGTCGCCTCAACGTGCTCCTGCGAGGCACCCGCCAGGAGGAGATCAGGGCCGCCGAGGCGCAGCTCGACCGTCTGGGAACGCAGCGTCACTACATCGAGGCGCGGCTGCAGCTCCTGGATATCGTGAGTCCGGTCGCGGGCATCGTGGCCACACCGTCCCGGGAGCTGCAGGCCCTCAACGGCCAGTTCGTGGGGCAGGGCGCCTTGGTCGCCAGAGTGTACGACATCCGCACCGTCACGGCGCACATTGTCATCGCCGAAAAGGAGGTCGCCGATATCCACCGGGGCCAGCGTGTCAGGCTCAGGTCTCGCGCCCATCCGGATGCGGAGTTCGGCGGGACAGTGACTGCGATCGCGACCTCGGCTGAAGGAAGTACCAACGGTGGCCCGCAAACGCCGGTCGCGGGAAACTCCACGAACGGCGGCGTTACTGGCAGATCGTTCATCGTCAGCACGCAGATAGACAATCACGACCGGCTGCTGAAGCCTGGCATGACCGGGCGGGCGAAGGTTTCGGCGGGCGAGCGTCGCATTGTAGACCTGATCACCCGGCGGCTGGCCCGCACCCTCAAGGTCGAGTTCTGGTCGTGGTGGTGAGCGGATGAATCGCCAGCAATCACCAGCAACGGTCCAAGAGGGGAGCGACATGGTGCGAGAGCCTACAAGTCTCGAGTGCGAGCCGACGTCGCCTTCGAACGGCGCGAATCCACCGCTGTCGCCGGGCAAACAGGCCACGGACGACCAAAGCGATCAGAGCGTGGTGGCCGAGAACCTGTATCTCGTCGGCCGACCGCCATTGAAGCAGTTCCTTCGCTTCGTGAGAAAGAACGCCGTGAACCCTCCGGCCGAGGGCGATCTCATCGATCGGTGGCAGGCGGCTCGCGTGCTGGTGAGCCAGCTCGAAAGGGACGAGGCGGGAGTGGCGGATGATCCTCCGATCACCAAGATGGGGCCGGAGTACACGCCGCAGTTGATCGAATTCCTGAAGGATCCTCTGGTGCGCCACGGCTTCAACAGTGTGCCGACCGAGGTGGCGATCATCGACCTCGATCGCCTGGTGGTGTACCAGGAGCACATCGACGTCACGTTCGCGCGGCAGCTCGAGCGTAAGCTGGGTCCGTCGCCGTCCAGGGAGGAGATATTCCGTTTCTGTCTGCCGTACGATCACCCGCCGCCGCCCGTGAAATGGGCGCGCGCGGGTCACGACAAGTTCGTCTTTCTCTCGCCGTCAAACGATTTGCGCTTTCTGGGACCCATGCAATTGCAACCGGCGCATATCAGGGACGTCCCGCCGCCGGGCGCGTTGGCGGGTGTGGCGGGGCTGGCGGTCGGCTTCGGCTCGAATTTCCTGAACGCGATCTATGTCGAGAAGCGACTGATCCTCAACAACGGAAGCCACCGGGCATATGCACTCCGTCGCTTGGGTTTGACGCACGTGCCGTGCATTATTCAACACGTGTCGTCGCGCGACGAACTGGAGGTCGTAGGTCCCTTCGATGCGCGCCGCAGTCCGGAGCTCTACCTCGGCCACGCGCGCCCGCCGATGCTGAAGGACTACCTCGACCCCAGGCTTCACGTCGTCATGCCTGTGCAGCGGCGGCTGAGGCAGGTGACGATCCGGTTCGAGGTTGAGGAGATTTCGGTGCCGATGCTGTAGGCTGCCTTGTCACTTCGGCAGACGTTCATGCGGACGTGTGCCTCCCGGCAGCGTCGCGCGGTAAGTGACCCTCGCCCCGACTGATCGATAACCCCTTGGATGCCAAGGGGTTATCTGCTTTCTTGGACCGTTGGCGCGAGGGTC
>JANMSA010000691.1:0-1881 GCA_031388865.1 Acidobacteriota bacterium
CGCTGGTTCAGCACATTCGTCTCGAACGTGACCACCCCGATCGCGCCCTTCTCGATCATGTCCGACACCTTCTTGTGCACCCGGATGGTGTCCCCCGGGAACACCGGCTTGGTGAACCGGAGCTTGTCAATTCCGTAAAACGCAACTACCGTATCGTTAATGAGGTTCATCTGCGTGGTTAGCCCGCTCGAAATCGACAGCGTCAGCAGCCCGTGCGCGATCCGCCGCCCGAACGGCGTCTGCTTGGCGTATTCCTCGTTCGTGTGCAGTTCCACCCAGTCGCCGCTGAGCCCGGCGAAGTTCATGATGTCGCCCTCGGTGATGGTGCGGCCGCGAGTTGAATGCTCGCCACCTAGCTCGAAGTCTTCGTAGTATTTGCTCATCGGCGTACGATGATAGCAGCGCGGGTACAATGGACGCGATGATCGCCCCGGCGGAAGAAGTAGATCGGGTACAGTAGTCGAATTCTCGGGAGGAAGGAACGGTTACATGCTCATCTGTCCGAAGTGCGACAGCGAAATCGATGTCGAGGAAGAAGACGTCGACGAAGGCGACACTCTGCAATGCGACGAATGCGGCACGGCTCTGAAGGTCGCCAGCACGGGCCCCATCGAACTGGTGGCGGCTGACGACAAGGAGGATGACGATGAGGATGACGACGACGTAGACGATGACGACGATGACGCTGCCGGCGACGACGCCGATGAAGAAGAGGCATCCGACGACTGGCGGTAACCCGGTGAATCCTAACGGCCCCGCCGTGCGTCCAATAGACAGGAGGAAACGTGCGATGATCCGGCGAACTGTTGCGGCTCTAGGGATGGCGTTGCTGCTGATGTCGCTGCCGCTGGGCGCGCAGAGCAAGAAGAAAAACCCCGACGACGAGAAGTTCCGCGTCGTGAAGGGTACGGTCTTCGACGCCTCCGACGTGGAAGTCAACGGCGCGACCGTTCAACTGAAGAACGGCCGCACCAAACAGATCCGCTCCTTTGTGACGCAGGACAAGGGCGGATACTACTTCAACCAACTCGACGTGAACGTCGATTACGAATTGCGGGCGATCACCGACACCTCCGAGGCAAAGTGGAAAACGCTCAGTTCGTTCGACTCGCGCCGCGACCCGGTCGTGAATCTGAAGTTGGAGCCGAAGCCCTAACTCATGACGCGTTTGTGTGCCGTCACGATCTTGGCCGCCAGTGTGGCGGGAGCGCAGGATCTGTCTTTGCAGAACCTGCAAGGCGGGCCGCGGACCTTCGCCTTTGCGAAGGCTTCGGCCACCGTGGTGTTGTTCGTCTCGACGAAGTGCCCGGTGTCGAACCGCTACTCCGATCGCATGATCGCGCTCTACCAGGCGTATGCCGGCAAGGACGTCCAGTTCGTCTTCGTCAACGCCAACGACAACGAGCCGCCCGCCGAGGTCGAGCAGCATTCGCGCGAAGCGCGCTATCCGTTTCCCGTCTACAAGGACGTCAACAACGCGCTCGCCGACAAGCTCAACGCGCAGTGGACACCGGAGACCTACGTCTTCGACCGCGCCGGAAAGCAGCAGTATCACGGCCGCATTGACGACGCGCAGAACATCGCGAGGGTGAAGGAAGAATCGCTCCGCCTCGCCATCGACGCCGTGCTCGCGGGCGCGGCACCGTCGCCGTCCGACACTCGCGCACTCGGTTGCACCATCAAGCGCGTCCGCGCGTCATGATCCTCGCGCTGACTCTGCTCGCCGCGTCGCTCTCCCCGGTCGACGAAGCCGGATTCAACAAGCTCATCGCCACGCACAAAGGCCAAGTCGTTCTCGCCGATTTCTGGGCCACCTGGTGCATCCCCTGCCGCAAGGAACTTCCCGAGCTGACCGCCCTCGCCGCGAAGTACAAGTCGCGG
>JANMSA010000749.1:0-3573 GCA_031388865.1 Acidobacteriota bacterium
CGATTCGGGGTTTTCGGCAGTCAGCCTAAGCACGCTCCTGGCGGTGTTCGCAGGATTGCCGTTCAGCCTAGTACGGTCGTGATCGGCCGACTTCGCACCGCGGACGAGAGCAGCGGCCGTTCCCAAGGCAGAGACACTGGAAGCTCGCAACCCTGGCGCGCCCATCGGTCCCCGCCGTTCGTTCCGATGAATCCATGGAATCCATGTCCAGGCGCTCCACGCAACGCACTTGCGGAATCATGAGTCCCACGGCTGTGCAATTCCGATCTCTGCGCAGGTCGGCATCCAGCCACTTCGATCCGCCGATCGCCAACACCGAGGTTCCCTCGGAGCGGATGCAATGTCAAAGGTCTACGCCAGGGAGATCCTCATCCACGGCGAAGCAATCCATGCGGAGACCTCAGACTCAGCGAGCATTGACCGGCCCAGGAGCGTTCCAGTTCCCATCCTCAATCCCCAATCCTCAATCCCCAAGCGCCGTCCGCACGACCAACCGACAACCGACACCGACAACCGACAACTGACAACCGCCTTCTCCCCACCTGTTAGAATCCATCAGTGCGGGTCGACCATGAGAAGCGGGAGATCGTCTGCGCGGTGGGGGACCTCGTTCAGGGCTCGACCTATCGGCGGATCGGGGTGGAGCGGGGGGATGGCTTCCGGAGGATGTGGATCGGTCAGGACATCCACACCAAACGCGCCGAGCTACGCGCGGGAGAGGATCCGCAATACCGCGCCGAGGTGCACGTCGTCCATCGTCTGACCCTGGGCGGCTGGAGTGTGACCATCACCGGCCGCATCGATGGCCTGTCCATCGACAGGGAGGCGAAGGTCGTCAGCATCGAGGAAGTGAAGTCGATTCACTTCGATCTGGAGCTGGAGGCACTCTACCGCTCGGAGAAATTGCAGCGGCATCTCTACCAGCTGCTCCTCTATTCCTACTTCCTGTCGAGCCAGCCCGACCTGGAGGGGTTTACCTTCGCGCCGCAGCTCGTGCTGATCGATCTCGTCTCCGGCGACACGAAGGTCGTCGACACCGAATTCGATCGGGAGCGGGTCGTGACGACCCTGCAGAACCACATCGCAAAGCTCATCGAAGACATCGACACCGCGTCCGCGCTGCGGGTGGCCAAGCGTGCCTTCGCCGACACACTGCAGTTCCCTTTCGACGTCATTCGTCCCGGACAGGAAGAGATCATCTCCGCGGTCGCGCGCGGCGTGTATCAGCGCGACGCTCTCCTCGTCTCCGCGCCGACGGGCATCGGCAAGACCATGGCTGTGCTCTACCCGGCGGTACGCCAGGCGCTGAAGCTCGGCAAGAAGTTGTTCTTCCTCACTGCAAAGACTCTCCAGCAAGACACCGCGATCGAGGCGCTGCGCAGCCTGAATGACGGGTCTTTCCGCGTGCTGCGCATTCGCTCGAAACAGAAGATGTGCGCACACACGGAGATGATCTGCCACGAGGACTTCTGCCCCTTCGCGGCGCAGTACACCTCGAAGATGGAGAAGTCGGGGCTGCTCAATCACCTGGTCACGTCCATGAGCTACTTCGATCCGGACGTGACCTTCGAGCTGTCCCGCGGGCATCAGGTCTGTCCGTTCGAGGTCTCCCTGGAGCTGATCGAGCAGGCGGACGTGATCGTCTGCGACTACAACTACATCTTCGACCCGTACGTCGGCCTCAAGGCCTACTCTCAGGAAAACGACTACGGCGACTGCGTGCTGATCGTGGACGAGGCGCACAACCTCGTCGACCGCGGTCGCGGGTACTACTCCCCCGAGCTGCACGAGAAAGCATTCGACGACATCCGCCAGCACATGATGACGCGCAATTGCTGGATCGAAGGGTGGGAAGAGCTTCTGCAGATCCTCCGCGCCCACTTCCACGAGATGGCCGTCGTGCTCGAGGACGACGTTCGCCAGTCGCTCTGCTCCCCCAGCCGCGAGCTCTTCCTCGAGCAGCGGGTGGAGTGGGAGCGCATCGTCCTCGAATACATCGGCTGGAAGATTGACAACCGCATCGCCGAAGAGGAAGACCCGCTCATCGACTTCTACTTCAAGCTGGTGAAGTTCGCGAATCTGCTGGCGGAGGATGGAGAGGAGTTCGCGCATCTAGTGGAGCGCACGGACACGGGGATCAAGCTCAAGATTTTCTGCAAGGATCCCTCGGGGTTCCTCGGAAAGATCTTCGAGTCGGCGCACGCCACCGTGGCCATGTCCGCGACCCTCGAGCCGTTCGAGTTCTATCGCAAGACTCTCGGCTTCCCCACTGATCGCACGGCGGAGCTCTCGCTGCCGTCGCCCTTCCCCCGGGAGAATCGCAAGATCGTCGTCATTTCCGATGTGGATACGACCTGGAAACGCCGTGCGGATCATTACGACCGGATCGCCACGATCGTCGCGGACATCGCCGACGCGGGCGACGGCAACTTTCTGGCGCTCTTCCCCAGCTACGCTTTCCTGCGCGAGATCTCGGAGCGCATGCCCGCGACCCAGAAGCGCGTGATGATTCAGCGCAACGACATGACGGACTACGAGCGCAACGCGATCCTGGACATCCTTCGCGTGCGCTCCAGGAAGGGCAACCTCATCCTCGCGGTCTCGGGCGGCATGTACGCGGAAGGGATCGACTATCAGGGGGACATGCTCTCCGGCGTGATGGTGATCGGGCCGGCCCTTCCTCAGGTGAGCTTCGAGCAGGAGCTGCTCAAGCAGTATTACGACGAGCAGTACGATGCGGGATTCGAGTACGCGTACCTGATCCCCGGCATGACGCGTGTGGTTCAGTCGGCCGGACGGGTCATCCGCAGTGAAACGGACGTCGGCGTGATCGCCCTGCTCTGCAGGCGCTTCACGCAGGAGAGCTACACTCGATATTTCCCACTGGATTGGTACGAGACCACGCCGCGCGAGCTCGTCTCGAAGAAAGCAGCCAACGACATCCGCCTGTTTTTCGAGGAGAAGACCGCCGTGCCCCAACTGAGGATGTTGTTTTGAGGCAGCTTGCACGGGTGTTCTTCCGCGGCCTGCGCTTTGTGCTCTGCGCTCTGCTCGTCACCGCATGCGCGTCTCAGCCGAAACCGCCTCCTCTCTCGGCTCCAGAGTGGGACGCGGTTCCTGTCGGCGTGCTGGATGTCTTCTGTACGCGACTGAAGATGGACGCGATCGCAAGCGGAGCGCCTCTCGCCATCGTCGCCACAACGCGCCCCCTCGCCACCGCGGAGGCGATCTCCGCGCTGGCCCGTCTCGGACGCGGACGCGCGAGAATTCAGGCAGCAGCCGCGATGCAGGACGGCAACCGGAGACTGCCGGTGACCACTGCGGGGAGCTCGTGCGCGTGGCGCCCCGTGGAAGAGAGCCAGACAGACCGCGTTCGCGACGAGATGCTCGTCGAGCTTTCCGCACCAATGATCCATCCTTTCCTTCCGAAGCAGGCCGGGCTATTTGCGAGAGCCACCGTGGGCGGCGAAGGAGCCTCCTGGTACTGGATCTCGCTCGTTCCTTACGGCGAAGGCTGGAGAGTGGTTTCGGTTTCCGTGCTCGTGCAGTAACTAGCGCTCAACACGCCGCCGC
>JANMSA010000765.1:0-23335 GCA_031388865.1 Acidobacteriota bacterium
CAGCTCGCATTCCCAGCTCGCATTCCCAGCTCGCAGCTCTCAGCTCGCAGCTCTCAGGAGATGAAGCCGCACGGCGGCGCGACGGGTCTGTCTCCTGCGAGCTGAGAGCTCGCATTCCCAGCTCGCAGCTCTCAGCTCTCAGCTCTCAGGAGATGAAGCCGCACGGCGGCGCGACGGGATTGGCTCCTGCGAGCTGCGAGCTGCGAGCTGAAAGAAGCCGCGGGTCTGTCTCCTGCGAGCTGCGAGCTGAGAGCTGCGAGCTGAGAGCTGCGAGCTGAGAGCGCGAGCTCAAGCAGCGCACTCGACGGACGGGGGAGCGGTCGAATATGATCCCCGCCCGCAATCTCACCTGAGGAGCTGTCTCAGTAATGACCAGGAAAAACATCGTCCACGTGATCGGCACCGGCACCATCGGCGAGCCTCTCATCGGGCTGTTCACCGATTTCAAGCAGCGCTGGGACATCGACGAAGTCACGTTCCACAAGCGCACTCCGGCCGTGAACGACCGGGCCATGGTGGACTTTCTGGTCAACCGTGGCGCCAACCTCGTTGCCGATGAACAGGCCCGCGACGAGTTCGCCCGCCTCGGCCACCGCGTTTCCTACACCGCCGAAGAAGCCCTCGAACGTGCGACCGTCGTAGTGGACTGCACACCGGCCGGAAACGACAACAAACAGAAGTACTACGAGCGCATCAAAGGGCCGTCCGGGTACATCGCCCAGGGCTCGGAATTCGGTTTCGGGCGCCCCTACGCGCGAGGCATCAACGACGAGGTGCAGGACCCGGACGACCGCTTCGTGCAGGTGGTCTCGTGCAATACCCACAACATCTCGGTGCTGCTCAAGACGCTCGCCTCCGTGGACGGCAGGATCAGCCTCGAGGCCGGACGCTTCGTCTGCATGCGGCGCGCGAACGACGTCTCCGATACCAAATCGTTCATCGCCGCGCCCGAAGCCGGGAAGCACGACGATCCGGAATTCGGGACGCATCACGCCCGCGACGCCTATCACCTGTTCCAGACCGTTGGCGAGAAGCTGAACCTCTTCTCCTCCGCCATCAAGATCAACACGCAGTACATGCATACGCTCTGGTTCGACCTCGACCTCAGGCACGACACGACGCTCGAGGAAGTGAAGGCCCTGCTTCGGAACAACCCGCGCGTGGCCTGCACTCAGAAACGTTCCGTGAACCAGATCTTTTCGTTCGGCCGCGACCACGGCTACTACGGCCGTATCCTCTCGCAGACGGTGGTCCCCACCCCGACGCTGACGGTCCCGAATGCGCGCAAGGTGGTCGGCTTCTGCTATACGCCGCAGGATGGGAACTCCCTGCTCTCCTCGGTCGCCGCCACGCTGCGCTACCTCGACGCCTCGAAGCTCGACGAGCGCCTCGATGCGCTGCGGCCGTACATGTTTCGGGAGATCTGAGCCGGCCCCTCCCTGCCCGAGACTCTTTTGGAGAAGCTGACGGACAGAAGCACAGTCACGCGAAGGATGCGGAGCGGGATCATCTTCGCGGCCGCCCTCGTGCTCGTCGGGGCAACCGTCCACCGCTACCGCTGGCTCGGGGGCCCGTACTTCGAGTTTCCCGAGACCATTCAGGATCATGTCTGGCCGGTGCGCTTTCCCAGCCGCGATGCCATCGTTCTGAGCAGGAGAGCCGAACCCCTGCTGCCCCGCGGTGCAAAAGTCACCATCCTCAAGCCGTCTGAAGGTCCGAACTACGACCAGACCCACTGGCTCACCGGCCTGGGGATGCTCCCGCGGCAGCACCTCGTCGCACAGAAGATCGCCGAAACGCTTCCTGAGTACGTGATCGCGATTCACGACGAGCTGACCGACCCGTCGTACGCGAAGGTCGCGACGTTTCCCGAGGGATTTCTCTACAAGCGGCGATGACCGACGTTCTAGGCTTCCTCGCCTATCTCGTGCTGCCGCTGATCGGTCTGATCTCCTGGCGGTTGCCCGAGGTCCGTGCCCTGCCCCTGGGTGCGCGGCTCGGCATTGCACTCGCGACCGGATCGCTGCTGGTGCCGTTGGTCATGTCGGCGCTCTCCCTGCTCGGCATCGAATGGAGCAGAACGAGTCTCTTCACGATTCTCGCGCTGCTCACCATCTTCGGCATTTACGCTTTGCGCCGCACGAAAGACTCATCACCTGGCACCGCCGACCGCTCCGCGCCACCAACAGGTCGCAGTTGGATTGCCCTCGCAGGAACCGGCTTCTGCTGGCTCCTCACTTTGTACGGCACGGCGACCGCGCGCGAATCCTGCGGCGATCTCCAGTTCACTTGGGGTCCGAAAGCGATCCGCTGGTTCCGCGCGGGTGGTCTCGACCCGGCCGTCCTGCACACCTGGCCGCAGCTGACGGTCGACTATCCGCCGCTGCAGACGTTGCTGCTCACCTTCTCGAACTTTTTCTCTCACCAGTTCCCCTGGTGGGCAGCCGTCTTGGCCGGACCGCTCTTTCTGCTCGCCACACTGGCCGTGGTGCGCGGATGGAGCGGCGACGATCCAGGCACTCTGCTCATCGCTGCGACGCTCGCCTATACGTTCACCCTGTCGTATCCGGCCGGCTGCGCAGAACCGCCCCTGCTTCTCTTCGAAGCGATCGCGATCACCGCGCTCACGTTCCTCAACAGATCGCGGGGCTCTACAATCCTGATCAGTCTGGCCTTGGCCGGCGCCGTTTTCACGAAGCTCGAGGGGGCGACATTCGCCATCGCCGTCTTCCTGACGATCCTCCTCGTGCAGCGACAGCCGAAGCGCGCCCTGATCACGATCGCACCCGCGGCGATCGTCTTCGCAGCATGGATGACGTTCGTTCTCCGGAACGACCTTCTCTATATGTATGGCGGTGCAAAGATGCCCATTTACTGGTCGACGCTGCCCGTCGTCCTGAAGACTCTCGGCAAGGTGGCATCGTTCAACCTCTACTGGCTGCCTTATCTCGTCCCGATCGTGCTCATCGGCATCGGCAACGTGCGACGCGCCCTGGTCCCTCTGTCGATCGCCCTGCTCACCACCGGTGCGACCATCTACTTCTACATCCACTATCCGGATCCGGTCTGGTGGATTGAGAGCTCCTCCCCGCGGGTCATTCTCACCCCGCTTCTGGCCCTCCTCATCGGTGCCATCGCCGCCCGTTCGCAGAGCGCGGGGGAGGCAGCTGACGCTGATTCAGCCTGTGCTAGAGTCGCCGCCGATGGCGTGGTTCCGGAAGGAAAAGAAGCCTAAGGAAGCGGTCGACCGGCAGGTCGCCATTCCGGAGGGACTCTGGGTCAAGTGTGACGACTGCAAGGAGATCGTCTACCGGAAGGAAGTGGAGGCGAACCTCAACGTCTGCCCGAAGTGCGGATACCACTTCCGCCTCACCGCTCGCGAACGCTTCGAGATCCTCTTCGACGACGACAAGTACAAAGAGTTTGCCGGCGAGATCCGCTCCGGCGATCCGCTGGGTTTTCGCGATACCAAGAAATACTCGGACCGCCTGAAGGTCTATCAGCAGCGCGTCGGTCCCGGCGACGCCGTCCTGTGCGCCGAGGGGAAGCTGGACGGGATTCCCGTCGTGATCTGCGCCATGGATTACGCCTTCATGGGCGGTTCCATGGGCTCGGTCGTCGGCGAGAAAATCACGATCGCCACCGAGCGTGCCCTTCAAAAAAAGGAGCCGTTGATCATCGTCTCCACCTCCGGAGGAGCACGGATGCAGGAAGGCATCCTCTCGCTGATGCAGATGGCGAAGATCTCCGCCGCGCTGGCACGTCTCGCCAACGCCAGACTCCCGTACATCTCCGTGCTCACCGACCCCACTACAGGCGGCGTCACAGCCTCGTACGCGATGCTCGGCGACCTCAACATCGCCGAACCGAAGGCGCTGATCGGCTTCGCCGGACCGCGCGTCATCGAGCAGACCATCCGTCAGACCTTGCCCGAGGGATTTCAGCGAAGCGAATTCCTGGTGGAGCATGGGATGGTCGACCTCATCACCTCCCGCGCGGAGATGAAGCCCGCCATCGGCCGCTTTCTGCGCTTCTTCACCGGCCGGTGAAACACGTCGTCAGTCATCCGTTGTCGGTTCTCTGCGACTCTTCGCCTGCGGCAGCTCACACACATCATCGCTGAGTCACTTGCGCGGACGCCCCCCGGTTCCTGAACGATACTGAGCCATGTCCGGCCCGCGCGACCTCCCAGACAACCGACACCCGACAACCGAGAACAGCCCGCGGCTCGCCTGGCTCGATCAGCTGCAGGGGAGCGGCATCCGTCCGGGTCTCAGCCGCATGCGCAAGCTTCTGCACGCACTCGGCAATCCGCAGCGGCAGGTTCCGGCGGTCATCGTCGCGGGCACGAACGGCAAAGGCTCGACCTCGGCCATGCTGGCGTCGATCCTCAACGCATCAGGGCGGCACACCGGGCACTACACGTCGCCGCACCTGGTCGATCTGCGAGAACGATGGAGCATCGCCGGCGAAAAGATCGATCCTGCGCTCCTCGACGACTGCATCGCCTCGCTGCAGAACGTGAACAGCGAGATCACGCCCACCTACTTCGAGGCGCTCACGCTCATCGCCTTCCTCGCCTTCGCCCGCACAAAGTGCGAGATCGCGGTGCTCGAAGTCGGGATGGGTGGGCGCCTCGATGCCACGAATGTGGTCAAGCCGCTCGCCGCGCTGATCACCCCCATCGGCATCGACCATACCGAATACCTGGGCACCACGCTCCGCCAGATCGCCGCGGAGAAAGCGGGCGTCATCCATCGCGGCGCGATCGTGCTGACCACCAATGAGGAGCATGGCGTGCTGGAGGTGATCCGCAAGCGCGCGGAGACTTTCGGCAATCGCTTCATCCACGTGACCGGCGACCACGAAACGCCGCTCGCAGGAGACTTCCAGCGGCGCAATGCCGCATTGGCGGTGCGCGCCGCCCGCGAGCTCGGAATCGACGAGCGAAGCATCGCGGAAGGGGTTGCCAGGACTCGCTGGCGCGGCCGGCTCGAGCATCTGCGCGCGCGCGGCAAAGACCTCTGGATCGATGGCGGTCACAACGAGCACGCGGTGGCGCGGACCGCCGCGTACTTTGACGTGCACGTCCCCCGTCCGCGTCTCCTCGTCTTCGGCATGATGAGCGACAAGGATGTCGCTCCCGTCGTCGCGCGGCTCTTCCCTCTCTTTGATCGCATCATCGCCACGGAGCCGTATCCGCCGCGGTCGGTGCCAGCCGGCGCCTTCGCGGGCGCAGAGCCCATCATCGATCCCGATGACGCTTTCCGCGCCGCGCTCGCGGCTCCGGAGAAGTCGATCGTGATCACAGGGTCGCTCTACCTTGCGGGCGCCGCGATCGCATTTTTCGATAAGATCGCGCGGCCATGACGACTGCCGCAACCGGCCGCTCCTTCCTGCACCGCACGATGTCTGAGGTCGACCCCGAGATTGCCGCAGCGATCGCGCTCGAAACGCAGCGCCAGAACGACACGCTCGAACTGATCGCCTCCGAGAACCACGTTTCCCACGCGGTGCTCACCGCGATGGGCTCCGTCTTCACGAACAAGTATGCGGAAGGGTATCCCGGCAAGCGCTACTACGGCGGCTGCGGACCGACCGACATCGTCGAGAACATCGCCATCGCCCGCGCAAAGGAGCTCTTCGGCGCCGAGCATGCGAACGTGCAGCCTCACTCCGGCTCGCAGGCCAACATGTCCGTGTACTTCGCCATGCTCAAGCCGGGCGACACGATCATGGGCATGGACCTCTCGCACGGAGGGCACCTGACGCACGGTCATCCTCTCTCGTACAGCGGCCGCGACTTCAAAGTCGTGGCGTATGGCGTGCGCAAAGAGGACGAGCTCATCGACTACGACGAAATGCAACGCATCGCCGAAGAGTCGAAACCGCGAATGATCATCTGCGGTGCGTCGGCCTACTCACGCATCATCGACTTCAAGCGCATTCGCGAGATCGCCGACGGTGTCGGCGCGCTGATGATGGCGGACATTGCCCACATCGCCGGACTGGTCGTCACCGGCCACCATCCCTCCCCCGTCCCTTATGCGGACTTCGTCACCACCACCACGCACAAGACTCTGCGCGGACCGCGCGCCGGCCTCGTTCTGTGCAGGGAAAAACACGCGAAGGACCTCGACCGGGCCCTCTTCCCGGGGGTGCAGGGTGGTCCTCTCGTGCACATGATCGCGGCCAAAGCCATCGCCTTCAGGGAAGCGCTGTCGCCGGAATTCAAGGAGTATCAGGGACAGATCGTGAAGAATGCGAAGGCTCTCTGCAACGCGGTGCGTGCGACCGGCTTCCGGGTCGTCTCGAACGGAACCGACAACCACCTCTTCATGACGGATGTTTTCTCGAAGGGCATCACCGGCAAGGACGGCCAGAACATCCTCGAGGCAGCGAACATCACGGTCAACAAGAACACCATCCCCTTCGACCAGAACAAGCCGATGGTCGCCTCCGGCATCCGCATCGGCACTCCCGCCGTCACCACTCGCGGCCTCCTCGAAGCGGACATGAAGACGATCGCGGACCTCATGGCCCAGGTGCTCGATGCCCGCGGCGACGCCGGCGTCACCGAGGAAGTGAAGAAGGGCGTGAAAGAGCTCTGCGACCGGTATCCCATTTACTGAGCGCCGCCTCACGGCACGCGTTGTCGGTTGTCGGTCGTCGGTTGTCAGGTGCAGCATGGCTCGAAGCTGAAGACATCTCAGACAACCGACAACGGATCACCGACAACAACGGATCACCGGAAGCAAAATGACGAAGCGCCACCCCTACTACCCCATCTCTCTCGACATCGAGGATCGCGAGGTCGTCATCATCGGAGGCGGAAACGTTTCCGCGCGCAAGGCTGAAACCCTGATGAGCTACGGCGCGAAGGTGAAGGTGGTCGCGCCGGTGTTCGCCGAAGAGATTGAGGCGTGGGCGCGGGAGGGACGTCTTCTGGTCCGGCGGAAACCATACGACGCGGGTGACCTGGAAGGTGCCAGCATCGTCATCGCGTCCACGGACAATCAGGGCGTCAACGAACAGATCGCCGCGGACTGCCGTGCACGTCGCATCCCGGTCAACGTGGTCGACATGACCCCTCTGTGCGACTTCATCGTGCCCGCCGTGATCGAGAAAGGCTCGATCCAGATCGCGGTATCAACGGGCGGTCGATCCCCGGCGCTCGCACGCGCTCTGAGGGATGAACTGGACCGGCTGATCGGACCCGAATACGCCGAAGCGAACGACATGCTCGGCACCCTGCGTGAGAGCGCCAAGCGCGCGCTCCCTGCCGACATCGATCGCAAGCGCTTCTTCGACGGAATCCTCGCCGCCGGAGTTCTGGAGATGCTCCGCAGCGGGAGAAAGCGTGAGGCCTATGAGACGATCGCACGCGCATGCGAGGAGGCAGGAGTGCCGGTGAGCCATCAGATGTGGCAAAAACCGATCTAGACGCGGGTCGCCGAGCGGACTGGATTGCGCTGGCGCTCCTCACCATCATCATCGCTCTCCTCTTCGCCGACATCCTCGCCGGCTTCAACAGTCTCTACATCCGCGACATCGCCCATGCCGCGTATCCCGCACGGCTGATGCTTCGCGACACCGTGCTCGGCGGGGAGTTTCCTTACTGGAACCGCTGGGTCTCTGCGGGACAGCCGATGGCCTCCAATCCCGCGCACGCGGTCTTCTATCCGCTGACCTGGCTCATCCTTCTGCCGGATTACGACTTCGGCTTTGCGGCGGTGCTCGTGCTGCACATTCTCATTGCCGCATGGTCGATGTACGCCCTTCTGCGCTCGCTGAGCCTTGGCCCGCCCGCTGCGTTCTTCGGCGCTCTCTCGTTCGGCCTCGGTGGTCTGGTCCTGTCGTTGCTCGACGTCCTTCCGCTCCTGCTCCCCCTGGCCTGGCTACCGCTCACCTGCCTCTACACCCGGCGGTTCCTGCTTCATGGATCGCGTCGCGACTTCGCGCTTGCAGCATTTTTTTTTGGGCTGCAGGCGCTCCTTGGTGAAGTCTCGATCCTCCTGCAGACGGGGCTGCTCCTTGGTCTCTATGCACTGCATGCGGGCGCGCGTCGGGGAGGTGGGCGCGGGATCGCCCGCGCCGTCGGGAGCGTCGGCCTCCTCTCCATCGCCGCAGTACTCGTTGCTGCGGTGCAGCTGCTCCCCGCGATCGATCATGCCGCAGGTTCGGTCCGTGCGCAGGGTTTCGCGTTCGAGCGCGTCACCAGCTGGAGTCTGCCTGCCGTGCGTCTCGCGGAGATGCTTCATCCCAACATCCTGGGTCACCATCTCTTCGGCGGACGGCGCGTCTACTGGGCCGGCCTGCTGTACCCGGATCGGGGGATCCCATTCATCGGCAGCATCTACCCTGGCATTCTCCTGACGGTGCTGGCGATTGCGGGGGTTCTCGCGGGCGTTCGTGGAAGACGGGTCTTTCTCTGGGCGACCGGCGTGTCGCTTTTGCTCGCCCTCGGCGCGAACACGCCGCTATGGCGCATGCTCTATGACGCCGGCATTGCGCGGGCGATCCGCTATCCGGAGAAGTTCATCATCATGGCTATCTTCGCCCTGACGGTCGCCGGCTCCGTCGCACTCGACAGAGTTCTCTCCGAGGATCTGCGACTGCTGCGAGCTGCGCGGGTCGTCACCGCGGGCATCGCCATCCTTTTCGGAGGGATTGCTGTCCTGGCACTGACACCCCTCCATGCGCCGGTTTTCATCGCGCTCTGGCATCCGCCTCAGCACATCCTCACGGAGATGCTGGCCGCGTCGCGGTCGGGCTGGATTCTCGTGGCCGCCAGGGTGTCGCTGCTTTTTCTTCTGCTCCGCAATCTCCATCTCGTCCGCCGCCCGGTGTGGCTCACCCTGCTGGGCGTGCTGGTGCTCCTGGACCTGGGCATGCTCCTCCCCGAGCTCGCGCCGCGCGTGTCCCCCGCGTACTTTCGGGACCCGCCTCGCGCCGCGCAGCAACTCCCCGCAGACCGGCGCCCCTTCCGGCTTTTTCATGTCGCCACCTGGCAAACGCGCCTTGCTGGCGGGTACTTCACCCCGCAGCCGGACCTCTACTGGATCCACCGCAATGCGATGTACCCGATGATGCCCGCGACGTGGGGCATCCGCACCGTCATCGAGCCTGATTACGACCGCACCACGCTGCAGCCGACGGCGGAGTTTGTCGACGCCGTCTGGGAGGTGAGCAGGAAGCGCGAGGACTGGCTCGGCGCCGTTGGTGCGATGTCCAATGCCTGGTTTGCGGTGGTCTACGTCGACCCGGCGGAAGCGTTTGCGCGCGCGAAGGGAAACCGCGTGGAACTGCAGCCCGTGAAGCTGATCGAGCTGGAACACGCCCCGCGGTACTACTTCGCCGATCAGGTCGCTACCATTCGCCATCGCGAGGACTTTGCTGCGAAGCTCGGGAGCGGACGGTTCTCGGAACGCGCCGCATTCGTCCACGACGCTTCGTTTGTCCCGGCGGAAGGTGTCGTGCGTCGCGTCCACGAGACCGCGAACAGCGCCAGGATCGAAGTAGAGACGCGCGGCCGGTCATTTCTGGTCATGAGCGTCACGCCCCACAAGTACTGGAGGATTACGATCGACGGTGTGGAGGCCCCGTCGATCGTCACGAACGTCGGATATCAGGGCGTGATCATCCCAACTGCCGGCACCCACGTCGTCGGCATGCGATACCGGAACCCGCTTTTCGCCGCTGGCGGGGCGGTGTCTCTCGCGACGCTGATCGCGCTCGGGCTCCTGGCCCGGCGGCGCTGGTAGCGTGTGCTATCCTCCGCGCCGCCTGCCATGCCCCTGCACGAGAAAAAGGTCGTTGCCGTACTTCCTGCCTACAACGCCGAGCGCACGCTCCGGGCGACTTTCGACGACATCCCGCAGGATTGGGTCGACGAGATTCTACTCGTGGACGACTGCTCGCGCGACCGCACGGTGGAACTCTCCCGGGAGCTCGGCATCCGCACCGTGCTGCACAAAAAGAACCGCGGCTACGGCGGCAACCAGAAGACCTGCTATCGCACTGCCATGGACGAGATGGGCGGCGAGATCATGGTCATGGTCCATCCCGACCATCAGTACGACCCGAAGATCATCCCCGAGCTCGTCAAGCCGCTCCTGCGCGGCGAGGCCGACGCGGTCTTCGGATCGCGGATGCTCGGCGGCCGCCCCATCGAAGGCGGGATGCCCAAGTGGAAGTACTTCGCGAACCTCTTCCTGACGATGGTCGAGAACGCCACGTTCTACGTCTACCTCTCGGAGTACCACTCCGGCTTCCGCGCGTACTCGAAGAGGTTTCTCGATTCCGTCAACTTCGAGGCGAACTCCGACGACTTCGTCTTCGACACGGAGATCATCGCGCAGGGTGTCGCCGCGGGAATGCGCGTGCGCGAAGTACCGATCCAGACACGCTACTTCGACGAGGCCTCTCAGGTGGGGTTCTGGAAAGGGTGCCGTTACGGCCTCTCCATCCTCAAGACGATGCTCTTGTACAAGCTGCACAAGAAGAAGATTTGGAGTCACCCGATCTTCCGGCCGCGCGTCGGCGCGCAAACCGTGGCAACCGCCGCGTCATGAGCCGTGAGTGACACGCGGCGCCACGATCGACTGGCGCTGGCCATCCTCGCGTCGCTGATCACCATTCTCTTCGCCGACGTTCTTCTGGGGATCAACACCCTCTACATCCGCGACCTCGTCCACTATTACTACCCGGCCAAGCAGATTCTCCGGGAGATCGTGCTGGGGGGCGAGTTCCCGTACTGGAATCCGCTGTTCGGTGCCGGACAGCCGCTGGCGGCGAACCCCGAGCACGAGGTCTTCTATCCGCTCACGTGGCTGATCCTCCTGCCGGGCTACAGGATCGCCTTCCACCTGCTCATCGTGGTCCATCTGTACATCGGTGCGTTCACGATGTACGCGCTTCTGCGGTCGATGAAGACGTCTGCCGCCGCCTCGTTCTTCGGCGCCCTCTCATTCGTCCTGGGTGGGATCTGTCTCTCCTACTTGAATCTCCTCCCGTGTCTCTTCACGGTCGTATGGCTGCCGCTCACGTGTCTGTTTACACGCCGGTTCCTCCGTGACCGTTCCCGCCGCGACTTCGCACTGGCCGCCCTCTCCTTCGGCGTTGCGCTGCTGGTCGGCGAGCCGTCGACCATTCTGCAGATCGGAGTCGTGCTCGGCCTCTACGCGATCTATGCCGGGTGGCGGCAACGGCGCCTCTTCGCGGCAGTCGGCTTCGTCGGTCTGATCTCGCTCGCAGCGCTGCTCGCCGGCGCGGTGCTCATGCTGCCCGCCGCCGATCATGCCGCGGGCTCCGTTCGGGCGCGCGGCTTCCAGTACCCGACCGTCACCACCTGGAGCATGCCCCCGCAACGGGTGGCGGAGCTCGTTTATCCGCACGTGCTTGGTCGCCTCGATGTCGAAGGGCGTCGCGTGTACTGGGGACGCGTTCTGTATGGGGAGCGCGCCGTTCCGTTCCTCTACAGCATCTACCCCGGCCTCCTGATCGCGGTCCTGGCGATGGCAGGTCTGATCGCGCGCGTTCGAGGATGGCCTCTTCTGCTGATGATCGTCGCAGTCTCGCTGCTCTTGGCCTTCGGCGGCAACACCCCTCTCTGGCGACTGCTCTATGACGCCGGACTGCGCTCGCTGCGTTACCCCGAGAAGTTCGTACTGATGGCGCAGTTCGCGCTCACCGTCTTCGCTGCGCGCGCGCTCGATGAGCTCCTCAGCGGCAACCCTCGCGTGCGCCGAGCCGCTATGGGCATCGCGTCGGCAACGGTGCTGATCGCGGCGGTCGCGGCCTTTGTCTCCTGGACGCCCTCCGTCAACAACCCGTCGCCGGAGGCACGCGACCTGGCGCGCAACGCATGGCTGGTCGCCATCGCACGCGGCGCCCTGCTGCTGATCATCCTCCGCAATGTCCACATCGTGCGTCGTCCTCTCTGGCTGGGCATCGCCGGCACGTTCCTCATGATCGATCTCGCGGTCCAACTGCCGGCACTCGCGCCGCGCATGCCGGCCACCTTCACCGACGCGCCGGAGATCGCGTCGCGACTGCCCGTCGATCGCAGCGGCTGGCGGCTCTTCCACCAGGCCGACTGGCACCGCGCCCGGCCGCAGGTGAGCGCGTACTTCACGGCGCATCCCGATGTCTATTGGATCTACCGGAACGGCATGTTCCCGCACATCCCTGCCCAGCACGGCATCTCCACCGCGCTCGACAACGACTACGACAAGACGCTGCTGCTCCCCACGACGGACTTTCTCCAGTCGGTGGCCGACCTCTCCGACTCGAGGCGCGACTGGGTGCAAGTGGCGGCGTCCATGTCGAACGTCTGGTATCGCGCCGTGTTCATCGCACCACAGGAAGCGTTCGCCCTGGCGAACGGGGACCGGCGGGTCATGCAACCCGTGGGGATTCTGCCGCTGGACCGCTCGCCTCGCTATTCGTTCGCCGCTCGGATGGAGACAATACGCGACCGCCGCGACTTCGTGCGCAAGCTGGCCGCGGGGCACCCCGCCAACGGCACCGCGTTCGTGCGAGCGCCCTCATTCTCGCCCGCAGCAGGAACCGTCCGGAACGTGCGCGAGACCGCAAACACCATCCGACTGGACGTGGAGACCGCAGGCCGCGCCTTCCTGGTCATGAGCATCACTCCTCACAAGTACTGGAGGATCACCATCGACGGAGAGGACGCACCCGCCGTCTCGACGAATGTCGGTTACCAGGGAGTGGTGGTGTCGGAGGCGGGACGGCACGTGGTCGAGATGCGCTATCGCAACCCTCTGGTTGCCGCGGGAGGCGCGATCTCGCTGATCGCGATCCTCGCGCTTCTCGCCGCGACTAGAATGCGGAACGGGTGAGCGAAACACGACACCACGACCGGATCGCGCTGGCGATCCTCACGCTGCTGATCACCCTCTGCTTCCTCGACGTTCTGGCGGGCGTCCACGATCTCTACGAAGGGGACCTCTTCCGCTACTCGTATCCGAACAAAAAGGTCCTCCGCGACGTGGTCCTCAGTGGAGAGTTTCCTTACTGGAATCGCGCGTTCTCGGGCGGCCAGCCGATGGCCGCGAACCCCGCTCACGCGGTCTTCTACCCGCTCACCTGGCTGATCCTGCTCCCGGGCTTTCACGCCGGATTCCAGTGGTACATCGTCCTCCACCTCTACTTGGCGGCGTGGTTCATGTTCGCGCTTCTCCGATCGCTGACACTCTCCCCGGCTGCTTCGTTTCTGGGAGCTCTTTCGTTCGTCATGGGAGGGGTGGTCCTGTCGTACCTCACGCTGCTGCCGTTTCTGGCAGCCGTGGCGTGGCTTCCTCTGACGCTCCTTTTCGCGCGGCGATTCCTGCGGGGCGGAACAAGGCGCGATTTCAGCCTGGCCAGCGCGTCGTTCGGCATGCAACTGCTGATCGGCGAGCCCACAACCATCGTGCAGACAGCGTTGCTGCTGGTCGCTTACGCCGTCTATCGCGGTGGTATTCGCGCCCTCGGATCAGTAGCGATGCTTTCAGGCACGGCGCTCCTTCTCGCCGCCGTGGCCGTGCTACCGGCCATCGACCACGCCTCCGACTCCGTTCGCGCGCGCGGATTCCCTTACGAGAGCGTCACGGACTGGAGCATGCCCCCGGCCCGGCTCGGAGAGCTGGTGCACGCGACACTGCTGGGAGACAACACGGTGGAAGGACGCCGCCTCTACTGGGGCCGCGCGCTGTATGGTCGCGGCTTCCCGTTTCTCAAAAGCATCTACCCGGGGCTGCTCGTGACCCTCTTCGCCGTCGCTGGACTCCTTGCGCGGTCGCGAGGGAGCGCGGTCGCCCTCGCGGTCATCACAGCCTCCGTACTGCTCGCGCTCGGCGACTTCACCCCATTGTGGCGGCTCCTCTACGACATCGGCCTCGCGCGTTCCATTCGCTACCCTGAAAAGTTCATCCTCATGGGCGTCTTCGTGACGACTGTCTTTGCCGCGAAGACCCTCGATGCGGTTCTGCGCGGCGATCAGGGCGTACGCAGGATCGCCATCCGGGCCGGCGCCGTCATCGCACTGCTTGCGTTCGCAGGAGCCGCCATCGCTCTGTTGCCCTCGCACGCACGCTCCTTCATGGCAATCTGGTCACCACCCCCGTCCCTGCTCGCGCCGATGGCTGCAGCCGCAAGAAATGGCTGGCTTGTGACTGCCGGACGAGCCCTCCTGTTGCTCGTCCTTCTGTCGACCGCGGCGCGCGTGTCGCGCCGGGTCTGGATCGTAGCCGCCGGGGTCTTCATCCTCCTCGATCTCGGTCTCGCCGGCTGGCAGCTCGCACGGCGCGTTGATCCCGCATTCCTGCGCGAGACGCCCCGAATACTCGAAAACCTCCCACCCAATCGCAGCGACTTCCGCGTGTTCCATCACGCCGCGTGGCACCGGAACCGGAAGGAGATCGCGGCTTTCTACCAGCAACATCCCGAACTGCGATGGGTGGACCGGAACGCCGCTGCTCCGATGACACCGATCTCGCACGGCGTGCAACTCGCGCTGGACGGCGATTACGACTTCACCTCCCTTCTCCCCTCGTCCGACTTCCATTCGGTTGTGCGAAACGACCTTCCCCGCGTCCGGCGAGACTGGCTCGAGGTCGCCGCGTCCATGTCGAACGTCTGGTACCGCGTCGTGTATCTCGACCCGGTCCAGGCGCTGCGAACAGCGGGTGGTGACCTGCGCAAAGTGCAGCCGGTTGGCATTCTCCGCATGGAACGCTCACCGCGCTATGGCTTCGCCGAGCGCGTGGAGACCGCGCGTGATCGGTTCGAGTTCGTCAGGAAGCTCGGTGCAGGCGGGCCGGTGAGACGCACTGCGTACATCGACGGCTCGCCGTTCCGCCCCGCGCCCGGCAGCGTGCTTCGGGTGACCGAAACGTCAAACACTGCGCGCCTCGATGTGGAAACAGGAGGGCGTGCGTTCCTGATGATCAGCGTCACTCCCCATAAGTACTGGCGAGTCACCGTCGATGGCCACGAAGTCCCGTCGGTCGTGACGAACGTCGGTTATCAGGGAGTATTCATCCCGACGGCGGGACGACACCTCGTCACGATGCGCTACCGGAACCCCCTGATCGCCGCCGGTGGTGTGCTCTCCATCTTCACCCTACTGGTCTTGACCATCGTGGCGTCTCGACCGATTACAATGCGCGCCCTGTGACCGAATCCCGGCGCCACGACTGGATCGCTGTAACGATCCTGGCTCTCATGGCAACGCTTTTCTTCCTCGACGTGCTGATCGGGCAGAGCAACTTCTACATGCGCGACCTCACGCGCTACTACTATCCGGCCAAGCACGTCCTCCGCGACATCGTGCAGGGCGGCGAGTTCCCTTACTGGAACCGCAACTTCTCCGCGGGTCAGCCAATCGCTGCGAATCCCGAGCATGAAGTCTTTTACCCGCTGACGTGGCTGATTCTGTTGCCGAGCTACGACCTCGGCTACCGCCTGCACATCCTGGTGCACATCTACATCGGGCTTTTCGGCATGTACGCGCTGCTGCGATCGATGGCCCTGCGCATTCCGGCCGCCTTCTTCGGAGCTCTGGCGTTCGGCCTGGGCGGCATCTACCTCTCGTACGTCAACCTCCTGCCGATCCTCTTCTGCGCCGCCTGGCTGCCGCTGACCTGTCTCTTCGTGCGGAGATTCCTCCTCCGGCCCAACCTGCGCGACTTTGCACTCGCATCGCTGTTTCTCGGCCTGCAGTTCCTGATCGGCGAACCGACCACGGTCATCCAGACCGGCTTCCTCATCGGCATGTACGCGCTTTATCGGGGGTGGTACGCGGCGAAGGACTGGGGGTACTCCTGGACGGACGCCATCCCGGAAATGCTCTCGCGCGTGGCCTTCATCGCCCTGATCTCCCTCTCCGCGATCGCCGTCGGGGCAGCGCAGATGATCCCCGCGCTCGATCATGTGAGCGAGTCCGCTCGGTCGCGTACCTTCGACTTCTCTCTGGTCAGCGCCTGGAGTCTGCCCTGGGCGAAGCTCGCGGAGCTCATCTACCCGAACTTTCTCGGTCACATCTCGATCAACCGGGTCATGTGGTACTGGGGCGGCGGCCTGTACCCGGGGATGGGCTCGCCGTTCCTGTTCAACATCTACGCGGGCCTGCTCGTCATCGCGCTGGCCATTGGCGCATTCTTCGTGCGCCCCCGTGGCGGGCGCTTCGTCCTCATCCTCAGCCTGTTCTCGCTGCTCATCGCGCTCGGAGGACACACACCGCTGCTCTCTTTTCTGTACAAAGCCGGCATCGCCACGTCCATCCGCTATCCCGAGAAGTTCATCCTCATCGCGATCTTCGCGATCATCATCTTCGCTGCGCAGCTCCTCGACCGCCTGCTGGCAGGGGACGACTCCATCCGGGACGCCACCCTCGGGTTCATCGCGGCCACCACCATCGTCGCCGCTGTCCTGGCGCTCCTTGCCTTCACTCCCCTGTACGAGGTCGCATTCAACAGGGTGTGGGGGATGAAAGGAGCCGCAGCGGAGCGGATGGTGCTTTTGTCGCGAAACGGGTGGATCATTGCCACTGCACGCGGCGTGATCCTGTTCGGCCTGATCTGGTCGGTGCGTCGCTTGAAGCGGCCTCTGTGGCTGGCGCTGCTTTTCGTGTTCGTCTGCGCGGACCTCGGACCGGTTCTGCATCAGATCAATCCCCGCATGCCGGCCCGTTTCTTCCTCGACGAGCCGCTGGCCTCGCGGCGCCTCCCGCGAGACCGAAAGACCTACCGCATTTTTCACGAAGCCGACTGGTATGGTCAGGAGGCGACGGCCAAGAAGTACTTCTCCACTGGCGATGCCGTGTACTGGATCGTGCGGAACGGCCTCTTCCCGATGACGCCCGCGGGCGAAGGTCTGCAGATGGCGCTGGAGCGCGACTACGACAAGACGGCCCTGCTGCCCACGATCGACCTGGTCGATTCCGTCTGGGACGTCAAGCGCTCCGGACGGGCCGACTGGTGGCGGCCGTTCGTGGCAATGTCCAACGTGCGCTATCGCGCCGTCTACAAGCCGTTCGAGCAGGAAAAGAAGCGCGTGCGGAAGAACCTCAAGCGTGCCGAGGCGGTCGAGTTCATCGATGTCGGACCGCATCCTCGCTACTACTTCGCGAACCAGATCGTGAGCATCCGCAACCGCCATGACTTTGTGCGCAAGCTCTCCAAAGGGAGCTACAGCGACGCCACTGCGTTCGTCACGGCACCCTCCTTCGTGCCAGCCAGCGGCACCGTGCGCGGGGTGCGGGAAACGGCGAACACCGCCACGATCGACGTGCAGGCTTCCGGAAAAGCGTACCTGGTCATGAGCGTCACACCGCACAAGTACTGGCGGGTGACGATCGACGGACAGCGCGCGGAATCGCTGGTCACGAACATCGGCTTCCAGGGGATCATCGTGCCCGCAGGGAGACATCGCGTGCAGATGCACTACCGCAACCATCTGGCCGCGAACGGCGCGAAGATCTCGGTCGCAGCCTCGATGCTCCTGCTCGTGGCGGCCTTGCTGCCGCGCAGGAGGCGCGAAGACGCATGACCCTCGCCGATCCGGGGGAACTCGCGCCCAAGCGTCGCCGGCATCGCAACGAACGGATTCTCGCCGCGATCATCGTGGGCATCGCAGCGATCAGCGCCGCCGTCATCATGCGTTGGAGCGAGAAGGAGAGGAAAGCGCTTGGCACCGACCAACGCTACATCCCGCATACCGTGACCATGACGCCGGAGGTGACGATGCTGCGGGAGCTCGTGCGCATCGACAGCTCGAAGCCGGCTGGGGTTGCGGCGGCCGCTCGATGGACGGCGGCATACCTCGAGCGCAACGGCATCCCCGCGGAGATCATCGAGTCCGCACCCTCAGCCCTCAACGTCTACGCCCGCATCAAGGGCCGGACACCAGGCCACGGACTGCTCCTCTTCAACCACCTCGATGTCGTCCCTGCGGGTAGTGACTGGACGCGCCCGGCTTTCGAGGCCTCCTTCTTCGGCGATCGGCTCTACGGTCGCGGAACGATCGACATGAAAGCGCTGATCGTCTGTCAGCTGGCCGCGTTCGTGGAGGTCGCGAAAAGCGGGCGCGCTCCAGAACACGACCTGGTCTTCCTGGCCACGGCCGACGAAGAGACCGGCAGCCGCCTCGGCATGCAGTGGCTGCTCGCCCATCGAGCAGACATCTTCGACGGTGTTTCCTTCGGGGTCACCGAAGGGGGCATCACCGAGATCATGGGCGAAAAGATGACCTATTTCGGGATCGAGATCGGCGGCAAGCAGTTGGTGCAGGTGATGATCGACGCGCCCACGCTCGAGAAGTTGCAGAAGACACGCATCGGGCTCGAACCGTTCATGTTCTCGAGAGAACCTGGGCGCGTTCTCCCCGAAGTCCGGACATTCTTCAGTCAGCTCGCGCCGACCCGCGTCGCCTACCGGCCCTACCTGCAGGACATCGACAGAGCCATCCGACAGGGAGAGTTCTGGCGCCTTCCGCCCACCTATCGAAGCCACCTCCAGAACTCGGTGACCACCGTCGGCGCGAAGCAGGTCGGAGAGCGGTGGGAGATGGAGGTGTCCATGCTCAATCTCACCGACGAGGATCCTGACGAGCGTCTGGCGTGGCTTTCGTCCCTGGTCGCGACGCACGGCGCCAGCGTGAACCGCGTGCTCGTGAAAGAAGGTCCCGGGGTCCTCTCTTCACAACACACGCCGCTCTTCGACATTCTGGCGAACGAGGCGAAAAAGCGTTATCACGTCACGACAGGAGTGCAGATCCTCTACCGATCCACCAGCGACTCCCGTTTCCTGCGCGCGCACGGGATCCAGTGCTACGGCGTCTCACCCTATCCGGTGAGTTACTACCAGTCCTTGACCATCCATCGAGGAGACGAGTTCATCACGGTCGGTGCCTTCCAGGAGGGCGTCGCGTATATGAGGGACGTCGTGCGGGTCTGGGCTCGCACCTGAAGGCTGACAACTATTGTCACCGCCCGCGACTCTAAATTGTCAAAGGCGTCGCTTCTGCGGCTGCACTCTGCTCGTAACTACTTGCAAACAATGGCGTATTGCCGATTCGACGCGTGGCACTTCGATTGCGATTACCGGGATAAACAAGGAGGGCCCTGAATGAACAAGAAGCAGAAAGGTTTCACCCTGATTGAGCTGCTGATCGTCGTCGCGATCATCGGCATTCTGGCGGCAATCGCCATCCCCAACCTTCTCACCGCGCTGCAGCGCTCGCGCCAGAAGCGTTCGATGGCGGACATGCGCACCATCGCCACCGCGTGGGAAGCCCGCGCCACGGACACCAACGGATACAGCGCTGCCGGTGCAAACGAGATCTCGTGGCCGGATCCGACCAAGGATGCCGGCGACATCATCAGCATGCTCACCCCGACGTACACGCGCAAGTTCCCGCTGTATGACGGCTGGGGCGTGCGCTTCCAGGTCGGGTTCACCGACCGCAGCTACTCGATCGAGAGCCTCGGCGCCGACAAATCTGAGAACGCTGACGGCACCAGCTCGACCTCGCCGATCATCACTGGCGATTTCGACTGCGACATCATCTTCTCGAACGGCAACTTCGTCGTTTACCCGGAAGGCATTCAGTCACAGTAGTGGCCGCGCGCTCGTCCGACGAGACGAGAGAGCACCACGCGGGCGCCTTCGGGCGCCCGTTTCGTTTTTACATGGACCGCTGCTCTTTCAATGTGGCGAGCATGCTGGCGTAGAGGCGCTCGTGCGCGAGGTGCGCATCGCGGTAAATGTCCGGAAACTGCGCAAGGTCCTTCCTCGCAACGATCAGATTCACGCCATAAAGGAACGCGGCGTTTCCGTCGAGCGTGCGCAGGTTGTCCGCTACAAGCACGAAGAACGATTTGCGACGATCGATCGGGAGCAGGCCGACGATCGCAGCCATGGATTCAAGCGGCGGCGGCGTGATCTGTTGGGGGTTCAGAAAGACGACCTGTGGAAACTCCTGCAGGTAGAACTCGCGGGCTTTGACCGGCTCAGCGAAGACCACCGGCAGAAATCCGATCAACTTCGCCGCCTGGCGCAGCGCCGGGTCATCAGTGCCGACGATGACCGCCTTTGCACCTAACTCGTCCGCATGGTCATCCTCTGCCGGAGGATGAGTAGCTGCAGCGATCGAGGTCTCCAGCGCGCGGCGATCCACGGAGATGCTGTGCTTGCACACCGGACAGGGCAGCGACACCTCCCGCATGGGCAGCTTCGTCTCGTCCAGCGAGAGAGGTTTCTGGCAGTTCGTGCAGGTAATCCGGATCATGGTCTCACTCCAGCATGGAAAGCATCGAGTCGCTGTCGGATGCTGCCGGCGCGCTCTCCGGCTCGTCGGTGAGTCGAAGCGCGATGTTCGTGGGATTGGTGGAGTACGCCAGCGCCGTCTCTTTGGTGATCACGCGCTGGTTCCAGAGCTTTTCCAGCTCATCGTCGAAAGTCTGCATGCCGTCGACCGATCCATCGTGCATGGCGTCGGTCAGCGACCTACCTTCGCTCTCGCCTTTGACCACGTAGTCGCGCGTGCGCATGGTCGACTTCAGGATCTCCATGACGGCCACCCGTCCCCCTCCGATCTTCGGCAGCAGACGCTGCGAGATGACGTAGCGGAACGACTGGGAAAATCGCGTGCGGATCTGCGGCTCCTGATCCTTCGGAAACACCCCGATGATCCGATCGACGGTCTTCGCTGCGTCGATCGTATGCAGCGTCGAAAGCACGAGGTGCCCGGTCTCCGCGGCTTCCATGGCGATCTCGATCGTCTCCACATCGCGCATCTCGCCGATGAGGATGACTTTCGGCGCCTGGCGCAGCGCAGCCCGCAACGCCAGCGAGAACGTCCGCGTGTCCGTCCCCACCTCACGCTGGTTGACGGTCGACTTCATATGCCGGTGCATGTACTCGACAGGGTCCTCGATCGTGATGATGTGGTAGGCCTGCGTGTGATTGATCTCGTTGATGATGGCGGCGAGCGTGGTGGACTTGCCCGATCCGGTCGGACCGGTGACGAGCACGACGCCGTTCTTCAGCGCGGGGATGTTCCACAGCTCGCGCGGCATCTTCAGCGACTCCAGCGAGGGCACGCCCTCCGGGATGACGCGAAGCACGATCGCATACGTACCGCGCTGCATGAACACGTTCACGCGGAAGCGCGTCTTCTGCGGAATGGAGTACGAGAGGTCCACGGACCCGCTGCTGAGCAACGTCCGCGTCAATCCGATGTCGCCGCGCATCATATGCAGCGCGATGATCTCCGTCTGGAAGGGAGTGAGTCGTGGCAGACCCGGGAAGGTGAGCGGCACGAGCTGCCCGTCCACTTCCACCTGCGGCGGACGGCCGACGGAGAAGTTGAGATCGGACACGCGATCCGAGACCTTCAGCATGGCCTCCAGAATGGCGTCGAGGTTGAAGTTCTTCATGGGAGATCGCATTGTAGTCGGTTGACGACTCCCTGTTGGCGTTCTCAGGTAGTTAGAATCGAGCTGCCATGCCCGACTCCCCCCTCCCACCCGCCTCCCGGCGCGGTCCACGTTCCTTCATCGGCATCGACCTCGGTGCCCGCCGCATCGGTGTCGCCGTGAGCGCCTCCGGCATCGTGGCCACGCCCCACTCCGTGCTGCGCAACGAGGGAGACATCGTCGAAAAGCTGACGACCCTGGGGCGGGAGCTCGATGCGGCCAGCTTCGTCCTGGGCTTTCCTCGGCGGACACACGCCAGCGCAGCCGGACAGAAGTTTCACGATTTTGCCGAGGCGCTGCGGCAGAAATCGTGCAAACCTGTCGTGCTCTGGGACGAGAGCCTTTCCACCGTGGAAGCAGCGGAGAGTCTGCGCGCGGCCGGTAAGCGGCGGCGTGACGCTCATAAAGAGATCGATATGCATGCCGCAGCCGTGATCCTGCAGTCCTACCTGGACGAGCAACAGCGACTCGATGACCTGGGGAGGTCGTCATAGCACGCCGTCCGCAACAACGCCGCGGCTGCCGCAAGGTGCTGCAGTCGCTCTTCACCATCGGCATCTTCGCCGTGCTTCTCGGCCTCGGCGCGGGCTGGTTCTTCTGGCGTGCCGTGCGCTCCCCATACAAGGGCTACCCCGAGGCCAGAAAGCGCGTGGAGATCCGCCGCGGCCTCGGCACCGCCGCCATCCTCCAGCAGCTTCAGAGAGAAGGAGTGGTCCGCGACGAGTGGATTCCGCACGTCTACATGAAGTTCCTGCGGTCGCGAGACTCCCTGAAGGCGGGCATCTACGAATTCGACAAGCCACTCTCCGCCGTCGATGTCCTCGACAAGCTCGCCAGCGGGCAGGTCAGCCTTGCCAGCATCACCATCCGTGAAGGTCTCGACCGCTTCGCGATCGGGAAGCTGTTCGCCGCCGCGGGTTTCGGCACCGAGGAGCAGTGGAGGGAGATGACCTCCCAATCCGACCTGGTGCGCGACATCGCGCCGGACGCGGAATCGCTGGAGGGGTACCTCTTCCCCGACACGTACAAGTTCGATCCCGGCACGCCAGTGAGGACCATCGTTCAAGCCATGGTCGCGAACTTCCGGAAGCACTGGGGTGAGGAGATGGCGTTCATCACCACGGGCTTCAACGCACACCAGACGGTGACGCTCGCGTCGATCGTGGAGACCGAGGCGCGGTTGCCGCAGGAACGGCCCGTCGTGGCGTCGGTGTACGTCAACCGTGTCCGCAACCGGATGCTCCTCGGCGCCGATCCGACCGTCATCTATGCAATGAAGCTCGCCGGCCGCTGGAACGGCAACATCCGCAAGGCCGACCTGCAGCTCGCCTCGCCCTACAACACGTACCGCACCCCCGGCCTCCCTCCCGGCCCGATCGCAAATCCCGGCCTTGCTTCGCTGCGTGCGGCCGCCGCTCCGGCGACCACGCCTTATCTCTACTTTGTCGCGCGCAACGACGGCTCGCACGTCTTCGCCCTCACCAACGACGAGCACAATCGCAACGTGGAAAAGTACCAGCGTCAGTACTTTCGCGATCAGCGCGCGGCACAAAAGAAGTAAGGCAGCCGTCGAGCATTCGGGAGGCTCCTCGTTCCTGCGTCGAAGGCTCACAGTCTCACAGGTTCAGAGTCTCATCGGAAAGGCTGCACACTCCGATGCGCCCTATGAGCCTATGAACCTGTGAGACTGTGAGACTCCCCCGGTCCACTCGAAGACTCGAAGACCTGGGGACTCGCCCCCCTCCCCGACCGAGGCAGACCGAAGTGCTATCCTTACTTCTGTCCACTCATCCTGGGGGTCGCCAATGGTCGCGCGCAATAAACCGTACGAGCAGTTCGGTCCGTATGTGCTTT
>JANMSA010000221.1:0-4605 GCA_031388865.1 Acidobacteriota bacterium
GGCGTCAGCGGATCCGCACCTCAGCTGCCGTTCTATCCGCCGATGATCTCGTTGAGACCCTCGACCACGCGCTGCAGTTCCTCGGGCGACAGCCGTCCGATTCGCTTTCCGAGGCGTTCACTGGACAGTGTCCGGATCTGACTGATCTTCACCCAGGAGCGCTTGGGAAGCTTCGCCGACTGGACTTCGAGCGTGAGAGGGAAGCCTGCTCGCGGTTCCTGGCTCGTGATTGCTAACGCGATCACTGTGCCGGAACGATCGTTGAACACGTCCTGGCTGAGAACGACCACGGGACGCTGACCGGCCTGCTCATGACCGACGACCGGGTTCAACTCCGCCCAGAAGATGTCGCCCCTTAGTACCCGGGCCATTCACTCTCGCCGGCATAGGCTTCGTCCGCCAGTGCCCGCTCTTCGGCTTTGTCGAGTTTCGCGCATTCTCTTGCCAGCCGCGACCCGCCCAGCCGGGCCAGTCGTTCCTGAACGGCGGACTCAATCGCCCGGCTGCGATTTGCGAACATCCCCTCATCGACGAGGCGGTCAATCTCCGCCAACGCCTGCTCATCGACCGTGATGGCGATCTTTGCCCGTCCCATGACGGTGTGATGATACGTCATACCTGGCTCAACGCACAATCCGGGAGTCGTGATCCTCACTCGAACTCCACCTTCGCATTCTCCGGCAAAGGAAACTGACCGAAGCACTGAACGCACTCGAAGCGAAGGTTCGTCCCACTCTCCCAGTCCACCTCGTCGTTGCTCGTATCTGCGATGAGAACCAACGTCCCGCCTTCAGCCGGATGCGCCTCAAAAGTCCACGAACGCACTACTTCCTCAACGAGCCGGAACGGAGTCCAGCCATTGATCTGCCACTGCCCGTCCTCCTCACCATGATTTCCGCAATGCGGACACGCAATCGGCAGCTCGGTCCACGACGTCTCTACAGCTTGCTGGCGGGCCATCGCTCAAAGATACCTCGGCGCGTGGTCGTGCTTCACAAACTCCCACCCAGGTAGAATCGGTCGCTACCCATCCATCAGAACATGACGAAACTGCCCGACGGCCTCTACGACCTGCTCATTACGCGCGCGGTCGATCGCGAGCTGCAGCATATCGATCCGGCGTGGCGCGCGGCCGTGGAGGACGTCGATCCCGCGGACGCGCACGTTGCGATCGCTCGCCACATCGCGGCCATCGTCCGCGCAGCGTTGTATGGGATTCCGCAAGAGGAGCGCTCAGCGCGGCAGGCCGAGGTCAGCAACGAGATCGTGCGGACACTCACGCAGATGCTGCCGAGATCCGCGAGCGACGGCGACCTGCTCATCGCTCCGACTCAGAAGCTCGCCGCCATCTATCGGTTCGACTCTCTTCGCGACAACCGGCCTGCTGCGCCGGAGATCCCTTTAGGGCAGAGCGATCTCTTGGTCAATGCGCGCGACGAGCCGCGCATCGGAACGGTCCTCGAACGGGAGATCGAGTCGGCGGACCGGATCGACCTGATCATCGCCTTCATCCGCTGGAGCGGCCTGCGCCTGGTCGCGCCGAAGCTGCAAACCTTCATCGAGCGTGGCGGTCAGCTGCGCGTCATCACCACCACCTACACCGGCTCGACGGAGCGACGTGCGATCGAGCACTTGATCGACATCGGCGCGGAAGTTAAGGTCTCGTACCAGACGGACATGACGCGGCTGCACGCGAAGGCCTGGCTGTTCCATCGCGAGTCCGGCTTCTCCACCGTCTTCATCGGCTCCTCCAACCTCTCCACCTCGGCCATGCTCGACGGTGTGGAGTGGAACGTGCGGCTCTCACAGACGGACGCACCGACCATCGTCGACAAGTTCCGGGCGACGTTCGACTCCTACTGGGCGCAGCCGGACTTCGAGACGTACGTCCGCGGCCGCGACGAGAAGAAGTTCGACAACGCCGTCGCCTCGGCGTCAGGAACGAAGACGAACATCACCTTCTTCGGCATCGAGGTCGCGCCGTGGCCGTACCAGCGCGAGATGCTCGAACAGCTCAACGTCGAGCGGTACCGACACAACCGCTGGCAGAACCTCGTCGTCGCCGCAACCGGGACGGGAAAGACCGTGGTTGCCGCGCTCGACTATCGGCGCCTGAACGATCCAGCCGAACCGCTCCCGTGGACCGCGCGCAAGCCGCTGTCGCTCCTCTTCATCGCGCATCGCAAGGAGATCCTGCAGCAGTCGTTGGACACGTTCCGGGCGGTGATGCGCGACGGATCGTTCGGGGAACTTTACGTCGACGGCCGGTACCCCGCGGAGTGGCGACACGTGTTCGCATCCGTTCAGTCGCTGAGTCACGTCGACGTCGCCACGATCGATCCAGAACGATTCGACGTCGTGATCGTGGACGAGTTCCATCACGCCGACGCGCCGACGTATCGCAAGTGGCTGGATCACCTCCGCCCGAAAATCCTGCTGGGCCTCACCGCCACACCGGAGCGCACCGACGGCCAGTCGATCCTGGAGTGGTTCGGCGGGCGCATCGCCGTCGAGCTGCGCCTGTGGGATGCGCTCGACCGCGGCCTGCTCTCACCGTTCCACTACTTCGGCGTGCACGACAACGTCGACCTCTCGCAGGTCGCATGGACACGCGGACACTACGACGCGGCGGCGCTCGACAACCTCTACACCGGCGACGACGCGCGTGTGCGGCAGATCCTCACGCAACTGCAGCAGAAGGTGGGCGACGTCGGCAGCATGCGCGCCCTCGGCTTCTGCGTCGGCGTCCACCATGCCGAGTTCATGGCCAGGAAGTTCCGGGACGCAGGCATCGCGGCGGAGGCCGTCCTCGGCACGACCGACAGCGCTGCGCGCGATCAGGCGCTACGCAAGTTGAAAGAGGGCACCATCCAGTGTCTCTTCGTGGTGGACATCTTCAACGAGGGCGTGGACGTGCCACAGGTGGATACAGTGCTCTTCCTCCGTCCGACGGAAAGCGCACTGATCTTCCTGCAGCAACTCGGTCGCGGTCTGCGCCGCGCGCGCGGCAAGCAGTGCCTGACCGTCCTCGACTTCATCGGCAACGCGAACCGCAACTTCCGCTTCGACCTGCGTTACCGCGCCCTGACCGGTTCCACCCGGCGCGAGGTGGAGGAGCAGGTCACGGGCGGCTTCCCCTACCTTCCTGCCGGCTGCTCGATTCAGCTCGATCGCGAGGCGAGCAAGATCGTCCTCGAGAATCTGAAGCATTCGATCGGCGCCAACTTCGGGAGCTTCGTCAACGAGCTCAAGACGATGCCGGCGCCAGTCACGCTCGCGAAGTTCCTTCACGACGCAGCGATTGGACCAGAGGATCTGTACCGAAGCTCCGGCTGGTCGTGGACAAGGCTGAAACGCGAAGCGGGACACGAGCGGCCGCCAGCGACGCGCGTGGCAGATCGACCGCTGCCGAAACCCGGCGACACTAGTCCTGACGAGGCCGATGGTTCCGCCGATGAGCAGAGGCTCCTGAAGTCGCTCACCCGAGTTCTTCACATCGACGACGCACACCGTCTCAACCTCCTGCAGCGCCTGGTCTCCTCCGGCAGGTTCGACGTAGATGCGCTCACCGTGGCCGAGCGTCGCGTCGTCGAGGGATTCCTGATCACGCTTTGGGGCGATTCTGAACGTGATTTCGATTCAGGTCTTCAACGCCTGCTCCGCCAGCGCGCTGTCCGCGAGGAAATCGCCGAACTACTGGAGGTGCTCGACGACCGCGCCGCTCACCTGACCTTCCCGCTCGCCGACGAACTCCCGCCTTCGCACGGGAAGGTCTTCCGCGCCGTGCCCCTCCAGGTCCACGCCCGCTACACGCGCGACGAGGTCCTGGCCGCGATCGGTCGCGTGAAGCTCGGCGACCCGTTCAGCTCACGCGAAGGAGTGCTCTGGCATCCGCCAACGAACACCGACTACTTCTTCGTGACGCTGGAGAAGAGCGAGAAGCACTACTCGCCGTCCACGCGCTACCGCGACTACGCCATCTCTCCGGAGCTGTTTCACTGGGAGTCGCAGTCGCAGACGCCGGAGAGCAGCCCCACCGGCCAGCGCTACATCCACCATGCAGTGGGCGGCAGCAACGTGATGCTCTTCGTCCGCCCCTCAAACAAAGACGCCTACGGCCGCACGCCACCCTTCACCTTCCTCGGCCCCGCCACCTACCAGAGCCACACCGGCGAACGCCCGATGGCCATCGTCTGGAAGCTGCGCCGAGCGATGCCGCTGGATGTGTTCAGCCTCGCGCGCGTGGCAGCGGGGTGAGACACTCAGCGCGTGGAGTTCGAAGTCATCGGCGAGATCGGTTCGATCGAGACGATCGCGTCCGGCCGCGGGATTCGCGTCCTCAGCCGTCTGGTGCGACAGTTCGGCGTCGGGAACTGGAGAAAGCTGAACGGTCTCGCCACAATCCGCCTCAGCTCGGGCGAGATCTTCAGGTCGAGCTCCACTGGTACGAGGCCCACGGGATCGGGAAGCGTAAGATGAAGATCAAACGTTTCGTGGACTAGCGATGAACCCAGCCAAACACTACGCCGTCTGCGTCAGAAACGAAGGATTCGAGGAGTCCCTCGAAGTCCGGAAGATCTACGAGGTCCTGAGCGACGCGACCGC
>JANMSA010000821.1:0-1601 GCA_031388865.1 Acidobacteriota bacterium
GCGGATTCCAAGAGGCGCCACGGCCTTTCATCCAATGGTCAGTATCTCAGGACCTGTGGGTCTTCGCTGGGTAGACCTTCGCGTCTTCGAGTCTTCGCGTCTTCGAGTCTTCGAGTGGACAGACGACGCACGATGGTTCAACCCCTCGAAGACTCGATCCCTCGAAGACTCGTAGACTCGTAGACTCGAAGACTCGTAGACGCGAAGACTCGAAGGTCTACCCAGCGAAGACCTACAGGTCCTGAGATACTGACCATTGGATGAAAGGCCGTGGCGCCTCTTGGAATCCGCAGAACCGTTTCGAGACGCTCGAGTACGTCCGTGACGAGGAGGCGCCGCCGGACGACGGGTCGTCCGTGCGCACGATCTACCTTCGCGATCCG
Source organism: Acidobacteriota bacterium (assembly GCA_031388865.1). Taxonomy (GTDB): domain Bacteria; phylum Acidobacteriota; class Thermoanaerobaculia; order Gp7-AA8; family Gp7-AA8; genus QHVT01. Next base: position 384 of record JANMSA010000821.1, read on the forward strand.
ACGCGGACCATCATTGCCACGAACGACAGCCCGGACGTGGGTTTCGAGGCGAGCATCAATCCCTACCGAGGTTGTGAGCACGGCTGCATTTATTGTTTCGCGCGGCCTACGCATGAGTATCTGGGGATGTCCGCGGGCCTCGATTTCGAGACGCGGATTCTCGTGAAAGAAGACGCGCCGGCACTGCTGCGCGAAGAGCTGAGCGCGAAGAAGTGGGAGCCGAAGGTACTGGCCATCAGCGGTGTCACGGATCCTTATCAGCCGGTAGAGAAGCGGCTCGGGATCACGCGCGGATGCCTGGAAGTCCTGGCGGAGTTCCGCAATCCTGTAGGCGTGCTCACAAAGAATCACCTCGTCACGCGCGACTCGGACCTGCTTGCGGACCTCGCGGCGGACAACGCCGCGCGCGTGTTCGTCTCCATCACCACCCTCGATGCGTCCCTCGCCAGAACGATGGAGCCGCGCACGTCCACACCGGAACGGCGGCTCGATGCTCTGGCCACGCTCAACGCGGCGGGTGTGCCGGTAGGGGTCATGGTCGCCCCGGTCCTGCCCGGTCTCACCGACCACGAGATGCCGGCGATCCTTGCCGCCGCGAAAAAGGCCGGCGCAAAGTGGGCGGGCTACGTCACATTGCGCCTGCCATGGGCAGTGGCGCCGCTCTTCGAGCAATGGCTGATGGAGCACTTCCCTGACCGCAAAGACAAAGTTCTCAACCGCGTCCGCGACCTTCGCGAGGGAAAACTGTACGACGCGAAATGGGGCGTCCGCGGGCGCGGGACGGGAGTGTTCGCGGACCAGATGGAAGCGCTCTTCGATCTGACCTGCCGCCGCCTCGGCCTGAACGAGGAACGCCGGGAGCTCTCCACCGCAGCCTTTCGCCGGCCCACTGCCCAAGGCAGCCTGTTCTAGGAGTCCGCGCGCAGAAAACGTTCATCGGGCGAAGAACGTGAGTGATGAAAAGAGTTGGCCCATTCCGTAAGACGCTGTCATCCAGGGGCGTGAGTCGGGCGCTCGGGATGACAGCACCTGAGACAAGCGCCCGAGGAGCGTTTTCTGCCACGCGGACTCCTAGGGCGTGGCCGCTGGAGGCGGCCCGTAGGGTAGCCGGTGGTGTGAGCGAAGCGAGCGACCACCGGTCCGCACCCCCGTGATGATCTCGACCCCGGCAGGGGTCGCGGAGGATCTGGCGATGCGTCTCCGAGTGCGGGCCGGTAC
>JANMSA010000822.1:0-2819 GCA_031388865.1 Acidobacteriota bacterium
GACGTGACGTTCACCTGCCGCGTCGCCATGCTCGAGCTCCCCGCCTTCGATGCGGTCAGCGTGACTGCGTACGCTCCCGGTGCGGCAAAGGCGTGCACCGGATTCTGTGCACTCGCTGTCGATCCGTCACCGAAGGACCAGCTCCATTGCGTCGGCGATCCGGTCGAGCGATCCGTGAAGCTCACCGCCTGACCCGGAGTGGCGACGGCGGACGACATGTCAAAGGTCGCGGCCACCACGGACGTACCGGGCGCCGAGCCGGAAACGTTGATCACGCGCGAAGTCGTCGAGGTTGCACCGTTGCGGGAGACGGTGAGAGTCACGTTGTACGTCCCTTGCGAGGCGTACTTTCGGGTCGGGTTCTGCTGCGTGGATGTGGCTCCATCGCCGAAACCCCAGAGCCACGACACCGGTCCGCCACCGGATTGATCGCTGAACTGGATGACGTCGCTGGTCGTCGGATTCGAAGGCGACCAGATGAACTGCGCGTTCAGCGGTCCGCTCACCGTCACCATCTTCGATGTCGATGAGGAGCCGCCCGCCGCGGTCACGGTCAGAGTGACCGTGTACTGCCCGGACGCGGCGTAGACGTGCGTAGCAACCGCCGGCGTCGCGGTCGCGCCGTCACCGAAGTTCCACAGGCGCGACGTCACGGAGCCGGACGACTGATCGGTGAAGGTGAAGTTCGTCACGCCTGCGTTGCCGGTCGTGGGCGTGAGGGTGAACGCCGCCACCGGCGCGGCGACGATCGTGAACGTGGCCGTGTTCGAAGCTGCCGAGCTCCCCGCGGAGTTGCTGGCCACGATGTAGGCGCGATACGTCCCGGAGCTGAGGGAGCTGATCCGGACGGAGGTGGCGTTCGCTCCGACGTCACCAGCTTTGCTGAACGCTCCGCTGCCGAAGGCGAGAAAGATCGATTGACTCGACTCGTTGTTCGCGTTGTCGCTCCAGCCGAGATCCGCGTTGCTGGCGGAAACCGTGGCCGCGAGAGCCGAGGGTGCGGCGGGCACCTGCACTGGCGGTGGCGGCGCGGAGCCGTTGGGATAGAGCCAGCGCGCGGCGACCCTATCGTCGTCACGCAGCGACGGACCGAGGCCCGTCACTGAGGAGTACATGAGTGCAGTGTTGTCGGCGCTGTGGCCGAAGCCGAGCGTGTGGCCGAGCTCGTGCGCGAGAATCTCCGCCAGCGATGAGCTGCTGATGCCGTTTGCGGGCGACACTCCATCCTGAATGGTCAGGTTCCCCTCGGTGATGGCGTACGCTGGAATCGAGCCCGCGGGATGTGTGGGATCCGCCTGAAACGTGGCGGTGAAGGTGCCCCCGCCCGTGACTCCGTTGAAGCCGCCTTGACCTACGACGCCGCCTGTGCCGCGGCTCCACGACCCGCTGATCTCGCCGAGCGGATCATTGAAGAGCACTTCGTTGTAGCCATTGGCCGCGCTCAGACCCTTCTGCGCGACCGGCAGCGCGCCCGCGTAGGTGTAGCGAATGAGCGCGGCGCTGTAGTTCACCCACACACCCATGGCCGTCTGCAGCTCGGCGATGCCGCCGTTTGCGTAGCCTGTCTGCGTACCGCCGTGATGCCATGGTGCGTTCTGGCCATTCGCAAACCTCGCCCAGCGGTACACCGTGGGCTCGGAGATGAGAGTGAAGTTCGACTGAATCCGGCCCCTCACCGGCGCGCCATCGAGCGCTCCTTCCAGGATGGGGTTCTCGATGCCGTACGTCTTTGCGCTGGTGCGGCCTGCCAGACGTTCGTCGAGGAACGTTTCGAAGCCGGAGGCGTCCCGCTGAACGTTCTTCGCATGCAGCGGACGCAGGTTCGAGTCCAGAAGAGTGACGTCCTCCATGTCATCGGGACGCGTCCAGATGCGTCTCCCGTCGAGCGTTCTCCTCTCGCCAAACTTGCCGGCGAACAGGTCGACCACCCGGTAGCCGCCGCGCGGCGCCGCGGCGAGAAACAGGAGCACGCGCTCACCCTCGGTGAACGCAGCCGTGCCAAACACTTTCGTGATGCGCTCGCCGAGCAGCCCGCCCGGCTCGTGAATCGTGATCGTTTCCGCGGTGTTGCCTTTGAGGACGCGCGTGACTGCGACCTTCGTCTCCGTCCAGATCGTCCCGTCGCGATCGACCGGCGTCGAGGAGAGGACGGTGCCGCTGACAATGACCGGAGCCTTGTCGGCGAGCTGTTCGTCTGAGGGAAGGACGATCGTCGTCGCGTGCGCGGAGGATGCGGTCAGCATCGCCAGAACACACGTCAGCCAGTACGCCGCGCAAAGGGTTCGATTCAAGAGTGGACCTCCGAAGTTATTCGGTGGAACGACCACTTTAGGAAAGGTCATTCCCCCCGAACGTGAGCCGCATCACAAGGCCGCGAAAAGAATGTGGGCAGCCGGCTCATTCTCAGAGTCTCCCCCCTTCTCGAAGCGCAACGCAGACAGGGAATCGTCCGGGCGCGAAACGATTGAGTTCGATTCGCCGGAGGCCGAATGGGTCCCGCGCCCCTGCCGGGGCGCTGACGATGAGGACACCTCAACCGGTGGTATCGCGCTTCGCCCTCAACCACAGCTATTTGCCACCACGCCTCCGGCGTGCAGCGCCCGTGGTATCGGTCCTCGCGGATTCGCCCAAGTCGGCCCCGCCGTGGGTGGAGGGCGTCCTGCTCATCGCCACTAGCTCGTGGCCGCTGGAGGCGGCCCGTAGGGTAGCCGGTGGTGTGAGCGAAGCGAGCGACCACCGGTCCGCACCCCCGTGATGATCTCGACCCCGGCAGGGGTCGCGGAGGATCTGGCGATGCGTCTCCGAGTGCGGGCCGGTAC
>JANMSA010000831.1:0-9724 GCA_031388865.1 Acidobacteriota bacterium
CCAACGCCGGCCACAATCGCCCGTTGCTGATCGGAGTGGATGGTGCGGTGAGTGAATTGACCGTCCGTTCGGGGCTTGCCCTGGGCGCCCTGGCGAAATTCACGTACGTCGAAGAGCAGGTCACGCTCCAGCGGGGGGAGATGATCTATCTCTACACCGATGGCATCTCAGAAGCGACGAATCCGGACGACGAGATGTTCTCCGAGGATCGGCTCAAGGAGCTTCTTCACGAACAGTCGCGTGAGGACGCGCATCACATCGCCGCCGCGACGGTGGCGGCCGTGGAGAACTTCGCACGCGGAGCGCCGCAGTCGGACGATCTGACCATTCTGTGCATCCGCTTCGCCGGCGCGTCCAGCGGGAAGCCGTAATGGAAAAGCGCTTCCGTAGAGACTTGGCTGAACTGCCGTCGATCTTTAGGATGGCGCAGAGCTTCTGCGCCACGAACGCGCTTGGCAGCGAGGATGGGAAGGTGCTCGCATTCATGCTCGAGGAGCTCTTCACGAACTTCGTCAAGTACGGGTCCAGCCACGACGACGAGATCCTTGTACAGCTTCACGTCGCCGCCAGCTGCTGGACTCTGGCCATGACCGATTTCAACGCCGAGCGCTTCGACCTGCGCGAGCGCCCGGAGGTGGACATCGACAAGCCGCTCGGCGAGCGAGAGCCTGGAGGGCTCGGAATTCACCTGATGCGCCAGCTCGCGGATCACATCGACTACGAGTACGACGACCGGCGGAGCACCGTCACGATCTCCAGGAGGTTGCATTGAGCACGTTCGACATCGTTGTAGGGCCGGATGGAACCATCGTTCTCGCAGGGCGGCTCGACGCCACTCAGGTGGAGAAAGCAAGGCAGGTGTTCTCCCGTGTCACCGAAAGCCGGGTGGTCGATTTCGCGAGGCTCGAGTACATCGCCAGCGCGGGCCTGGGAGTGCTCCTGGCCACCCAGAAGAGCCTCAGTGTGAAAGGCTCCGGACTGCGCCTGATCAACCTCAACAAGCACATCGCGGACGTCCTCCACCTTTCCGGGTTCGATCAGATCTTCGAGATTGGATGAGCGAGGAAGGAGGACAGCGCCCGATCGTGCCCACCGAAACTCCGCCAACTTTCCGGCCGGCCAGCGGTAATTATGATCAGGCAGACGTTCTCTGTGTGCGGCAATGCCTGGAAGGAGAGTCCGATGCATTCGCGGAAATCGTGGCGCGGTATCAGAAGCCGGTCTTCAACGTGATCTACCACATGGTGCACGACTATGAGGACTCCCGCGAAATCTCGCAGACTGCCTTTCTCAAGGCCTTCTCGAGCTTGAGCCGTTTCGATCAGGGCCGCCGCTTCTTCAGCTGGCTTTGTCGCATCGCGGTGAACGAAGCGATCAACCTGATCTCCTCCAGGAAAGCGTCGGAGCCGATCGAGTCCGACTTTGTTTCTCCAGCGGCAAACCCGGAGGATCGCGCGCAGGCGGCGGAGATCCGGAGCTTTCTGCGCCGGGCGTTGCTGGCGCTCACCCCCGAATACCGTGCGGTGATCACGCTCCGCCATCTTGCCGGGTGCTCCTACCACGAGACGTCCGAAATCCTCGGTGTTCCCGAGAAGACTGTGAAATCGCGACTCTTCTCCGCGCGTCAGATCCTGCGCGACCAGTTGAAAGCACGCGGGTTTGGGGAGGGGCGCTCGTGATGGAGAACCCGCGTACGACGGAGCTGATGAACCTGGAGATCGATGGACAGCTCGACCCGGGCGGCGTGGCTGAGCTGCGGGCGGCGCTGGAGAGAGATCCGCGGGCGCAGCAGGCGTATGCCGATCTGCGCGACGTGGTCGAGCTGCTCGACACGTCGCCTGCCGTCGATCCGCCCGCCGGGCTTCAGTCGCAGATCATGACGGCTGTCAGGAACAGCAACGTGGTCTCTCTGGCCAGCCGGCGGTCGGGCAGGCGCCTGCTGCCGCTGAAACTCGCGGTTGCTGCCGCTGCCGCCATTCTCATCGCTTTTCTGGCCGCTCCCTCCTTGTTCGACGATGCCACGCCCGAGGACATGAGGGGAACGATGCATGAGATCGATTCCGCCAGGGCTCTGACCGCGTCGGTCGCACCCTCATCAGCAGATCCGCGTCGCGCAGTCATCGATGTGCAGCTGCTCCAGTCCGGGATCGCTTCGCTGCAGATCGATTTCGATCCGCGCAGCCTGAAGCTCGATGCCGTGGAAGGCAGTCGGTCCGCTTTGCGGAACGTGAGTGCCGGCCGGGTGGTGATCGTCGAAGCTCAGCGCTCCCGGATCCGGCTCGTTTTTAAAAGGCTGGATGACGCCGCCTCGGGTGTGCATCTCAGCATCGATGGAGACCTTTCCAACAGTCAGAACCTCGCGGTCGAACTTCCGCCCGTCACCAACTAATCGTGCAGTCGGTTGTATGTCGTCAATGAACGATCAACCGCGGGCAAGCCGCGGAGGAGAGAACCATGAAAAACTCGAAGAAACCCCTGCTCCTGAGTCTTGCGGCCGTGGCGGCCATCGCCGTCACCGTGTTCTTCCTCAACTATCCTCCCGTGGACAGCGACCAGGCCAGAGGCAGCATCGGCGTGGTTCAGAAGCATCAGGAGAAGCAGATCGTGGCGTCTGACGTCGTCCTCATGGACGAGACTCAGCGGCGCAATGAGGCGCTCCTCTACAGCAACCTGCTGGAAGACGCGATCCTGCTTGCCAACACGAGCCATCAGCTCAGCAGTTTCTCCACCCAGTTGCAGAGCAAGGCGCTGGAACAGAAGCAGATGGAGAGCATGAGCGCTGAGCTGTCGAATCAGGTCCAGGCCATCGACAACCGCTCCAAGGCGCTCGCCCAGAAATCGATGGCCAATGTCGAGGCTCTGATGGCCAACAAGCAGCTGAGCCAGTTCAGTGCGGAACTGCAGAGCATGCGGCAGAGCCTTGCCTCTCAGAAGGCGCTCAGCAGCGCCGATCTCGCGAGCTTCAACAAGACCCTGGATGCGGCCGCAAAGTCGCTGGAACAGAAGGGAAAGCTTCAGGCGCAGGCGATGGACAATGCCGAAGGGCTGCTGGCGAGCTTCGATGCCGCTCTCGCCAACAAGTCCTTGAATGCCGCGCAGATCGAGAACGTCTCGGCCAGTATGGAGAACGCATCGAAGGTTCTGCAGGCGGCTGGCGGCGACTCGATGTCGCTTGGGGCGGCCGTTCGACAGCTGCAGTCCGAGATGCTCCAGAGCGCCGACCTGCTGCAGGCCCGCAACCACCTGGCCGCGGCGTCCCGTCAGCTGCAGAGTAACGACGTCAGCAACCTGGCTGCGAGCGCGACCGCGCTGAATGCAGTCAGCGCCACACTCGCGAACGACGCTGTCAATCTGGAAAGCCAGGCGCTCGAGAACATGGAGGCCCGGCTCGAGTCCGTGAACCTCGAATCCAGCAGCCTGGCGCAACTCAGCGAGCTGTGTCAGTCCGTTTCACGCAACCTGCAGGCACAATCACAGCTGAGCGCGAAGTCTCTGGAAGCGAAGTCGATCGATAGCTTCAATCGCTCGCTGGGCAGCTTCCAGAGCTCTCTCCAGAATGCGGAGCAGGCGCTGGGGCAGAAGTTCGCCGGCAGTGCGCAACAGGAGCTCGCAGCCGTCGATCGCTTTCTGAATGGACGGACCGCCCTTGCCAGCCAGGGCTTCAATCTGCAGAGCCAGGCCCTCGCAGCGAGGAGCCTGGGCGCGCGTCCTCTCAGCAATCAGGAGCTCATGGCGAACAAGGCCCTGGCGAGCAAGTCGCTCAACAACGGCGACCAGATGAACAACAAAGCCCTCGCCAGCAGCAGCCTCGCTTCGAAGGACGTGTCTCTCGAGAGTTACCGCGCGTACCTCGCAGCGGTCAGCAAGGCGATGGAGAATCACTCCATGGAGAACAAGGCTCTTCAGGCCAGGCTCGGATCGCAGGCTAGCGAACTGCAGAACAAGGCAGCTTCTCTGGAGAGCAAGGCGCGCAACTGATTTGCACGATGACAGGAATCGAGAGTCGCGGCCCTTCGGGGCCGCGATTTTTTTTCATTCCCGTTCGGGATCAGGGGCGACCGCTTATCATCGGCTGCACCGTCACGATAGTCGGCTTACCGGAGGGCTCATGCGTCGCGCCATCTTCGTAGTCGCAATGGTTGTTTCCTCGTTCCTCGCCGAGCTCGCGTACGGGCAACAGCTCTATCGCCGGGACACCGACGCGATGCGCCTGATCTATTACGACAAGGCCCACGAGTACCTCACCTATCACCTGACGCGGTCCTTTGAGAATTCGCTGGCGTTTCATCGCGACCTCTTCCACTACACCCCCTCCGGCCCGATCGTCATCCTCTTTCAGGACTTCGGCGATTTCGGCCACGGCGGGACCTCCACGGTTCCCTGGAACTACATCAGCATCGGTATCGAGCCGTTCGACTACGTGTATGACGTCATGCCCGCCAACGAGCGGATGAACTGGCTCATGCATCACGAGCTCGTGCACGTCGTCGCTACCGACAAGGCGGCCGGAAGTGACCTGGCCTGGCGGAAACTCTTCCGCGGCAAGGTAGCGCCCGAGCAGGAGAACCCGCTCTCGATGGTGTACAGCTATCTGACCAGTCCGCGCTGGTACGCGCCGCGCTGGTTTCACGAAGGCATCGCCGTGTTTCTCGAGACGTGGATGGCCGGCGGAATGGGGCGTACGCTCGGCGGCTACGATGAGATGGTCTTCCGCACGATGGCCCTCGAGCAGGCGTACTTTTATGACGTCGTGGGCCTGGAGTCTGAAGGGACCACGATCGATTTTCAGGTGGGCCAGAACTCGTACCTCTACGGCACGCGCTTCGTCTCGTATCTGGCAGCGCAGCATGGACCGGAGAAGCTGCTGGCCTGGTTCGACAGGAGCCCGGACAGCGAGAGGTACTTCTCGAAACAGTTCACAAAGGTCTACGGAACCTCGCTTGACGAGGAATGGGCGCGATGGATCGCGTGGGAGAAGGGCTGGCAGGCGAAGAATCTCGCAAAGATCCGCGAGTTTGCCGTCACTCGGGAGACCGCGGTTCCTGTGACCAGCCTGGGCTCGATCTCGCGCTCGTTCTTCGACGAAGAAACGGGGCTGCTGTATACGGCGGTCAACTATCCGGGAACACCCGCTCACCTCGCGGAGATCGATGTGAGGACGGGCCGTACCCGCAAGCTGTCGAACATTCACGGCCCTGCGCTCTATTACGTAGCCTCCGTGGCGTACGACGCGAAAGCGAAGAAGCTCTTCTATACGGGCCAGAACAGCCGCGGATGGCGCGACCTGCACGAGGTGGATGTCCGGACGGGAGTGCAGCGGAACCTGATCAAGGACTTCCGTACGGGCGATCTGGTGATCAACCCTGCCGATCAGTCCCTCTGGGGGATGCAGCACCATAACGGCTGGTCGTCGCTGGTGCGAATCCCGCCGCCGTACGATTCCTGGAAGCCGGTCCTGCGCCTCGACTACGGGCGGGACATGTACGACCTCGATATCTCACCGGATGGGACGAAGCTGTCGTACGCGCTGGTCGATGTCAGCGGCAAGAGTCAGCTCGCTGTTTCTCCGATCGATCGCCTGTTGGCCGGCGACAGCTCGATCGAAGTCCTGCACGAGTTCCCCAACAACACTCCCGCGAACTTCGTCTTCTCCCGGGATGGCAAGCAACTGTACGGGACCAGTTACCAGACCGGCGTATCCAACATCTTCCGGTACGACTTTGCATCGAGGCAGATGGAGGCGCTGACGAACGCCGAGACCGGGTACTTCCGGCCGATTCCCGTCTCTTCGAGCGCTCTGCTCGCGTACCGTTTCACCTCGAAGGGATTCGTGCCCGTCATCGTCCCCAACAGCGTGCTGACAGACGTCAACGCTGTTCGCTATCTGGGTCAGGAAGTGGTCGAGCTTCACCCGAAGTTGAAAGAGTGGAACGCTGGTTCCCCCGCTCGTGTCGATCTCGATGTGGTCACGCGCCAGACGGGCGACTACCAGGCGCTGCGAAGCGTGCGACTGGCCTCGGTCTTCCCCATCGTGGAGGGTTACAAGGACGCGGCCGTGGTGGGGATGCGCTTCAATTTCGCCGATCCCCTCGGCCTGCACAACCTGAAGGTCACCACCGGCGTCACCGCGAATGCGAGCGACTCGGAGGAGCGCCTGCACCTGAATGCGGTCTATCGCCACGGTGGCTGGGAGGGTCAGCTCCGCTACAACTCCACCGATTTCTACGATTTGTTCGGCCCGACGAAGACCAGCCGCAAAGGGCACTCCGCCTCCGTCGATTACAGCCACTTCCTGGTCTACGACCAGCCGCGGACGCTGGAGTACTCCGCTGGAGCGTCCTACTGGGGAGGGCTGGACACGCTTCCCGAGTTCCAGGATGTCGCCGTACAGGTCAGTGAGTATTCGACTGCGCACGCCGATCTTCGGTACAAGAATCTGAAGCGGACGATCGGAGCTGTTGACGACGAGCGAGGGCTTTCCTGGAGTGCCGGCACTCGCGTGAACTACGCACACGGAGACGTGCTTCCGCGGCTGCACGGGCGCTTCGATGCCGGGTTCGCTCTGCCGCTCGATCACTCCTCGCTCTGGGTACGCACCGCGGCCGGAAAGTCGTTCTCCGGCGAGTCCGACGACCCCTTTGCGAACTTCTACTTCGGAGGATTCGGCAACAACTGGGTGGACTACCGCGACGTGCAGCGATACCGCTCTCCCTCGAGCTTTCCCGGAGTGAAGATCAGCGAGGTTGGCGGCAGCGACTTCGCCAGGAGCACGCTCGAATGGACGCTGCCACCAGTTCGTTTCCGCAGTCTGGGCGTGCCGTCGTTGTACGCGAACTGGGCGCGCTTGTCGCTCTTCACCTCCGGCCTCATGACGAATATCACGGAGGGGCAACGGCAGGAGCTGGTCAGCATCGGAGGTCAGATCGACCTTTCTCTCGTCCTCTTCTCGAACATGGACGCGACGCTGTCCGTCGGCTACGCCCGAGCGTTCGAGGAACGGTCGCTGCTCTCTGATGAATATCTGTTGTCTCTGAAACTGCTGCGTTGAACGACAATTCCGGGCGTGCTGACCAGCGGAGGGACCGGAGAGCTTCTGCTCAAAATGGGGCTCGGGCTGCTGCCTGTGACCCTCTTCCTCGTCGTTTTGGTCTACCTCGACAGCTACAAGCTGGTGAGGTTTCGCCGGATCCTGCTGCTCATCGGAGTCGGATGCGCGGCGGCCGTGCTGAGCTACGCAGGCAACCAACTCGCGGCACAGGTGATCGATTCGCAGGCGCTCCTCTCCATCGCGTTTGCGCCGGTGCTCGAGGAGGTTCTCAAGGCTGCGATCATCGTGGTTCTGATGCGCCGGAGGAAGGTCGGGTTTCTCGTCGATGCGGCGATTCAGAGCTTCGCCATTGGAACCGGGTTCGCTCTCGTCGAGAACGTCTACTTCCTGGTTGCACTCCCCTCGTCGTCCGTGGGGCTGTGGCTGATCCGCGGCTTCGGAACCGCCATGATGCACGGCGGCGCGACGGCCATGTTCGCCATGCTCAGCAAAGGCGCGACGCAGCGGCTGGACCGGCAGAAACTGCGTGCATTCCTTCCCGGGCTGGCTGTAGCTGCCCTCATTCACGCGGCGTTCAACCGGTTCGTGACCTACCCGCTCCTGGCGACGCTCTTCGTCCTTCTGGTCCTGCCGCTTTTGCTTACGATGTTCTTCTCGCGCAGTGAACGCCGGCTGCAGTCGTGGCTCGGCAGCGGCTTCGACATGGATACCGAACTGCTGCGGCTGATCCATTCCGGCGAGTTCACGTCTTCGCCCATCGGTCTCTACCTCAAGTCGCTGCGCATGTTCTATCCCGGCCCCGTCGTCGCCGACATGCTCTGCTATCTCGGCCTGCATGTGGAGCTTGCTCTGCGCGCGAAAGGGATCCTGATGATGAGGGAAAACGGATTCCCCGTGCCGCGCGACCCGACTCTGCGCGAGAAACTCGACGAGCTCGCCTATCTGAAGAAAAGCATCGGCAAGACCGCCATGTCCAGCCTCACCCCCATCCTGCGCTCCTCCGAGCAGGATCTGTGGCAACTGGAGATTCTGCAGAGCTCGCGTTAGAGCGGCGAAGGGCATCCCCGATGACGAAAGCGCGCTTGCGAACGAAGGAGAGCGAAGGCGTGCTCATCGACCTCGACCCCGCCATCTACTTTTACACGTAAAGCGTGAAGGGCTGCGCCTGTTATTCTCGGCGCGGTGACCCGCGCCGTTCTCGCGCTTCTGCTGCTTTCCACAATCTCGCTCCGAGCGGAGCGTGTGCAGGTCGTCGTCGCGCTCCGCGCTGCTCCGGTGACACTCGCGGAAGTCTCCGTCCTTCGGGCGGCGACCCGCGTCGAGCGCTGGGGTGATGCGCCAGTGTTCGCCGCCGAGATCGAGCGCGAAGAGCTGAGCGCGCTCCGTCTCGACCCGCGTGTGCGCGCCGTCACCATCGATGAGGGTGGCCACGGTGGTCTGCTCGAGAGTCTGCCGATCATCGGCGCGAACGCGCTCCGCCAGCAGGGGATCGACGGACGCGGAGTCACGATTGCGGTGCTGGACTCGGGCATCGACCGCGATCATCCGGACTTCGCCGGGCGCATCGTCGCCGAGCGTTGCTTCTGCGACAACCTCAACGGCACGGGCTGTTGTCCGAGCGCCGATGTGGAGCGCGCGGGTCCCGGCGCGGCCGAGGACGATCATGGGCATGGGACGCATGTGACGGGGATCGCGGCGGGCGGAGGCGCGGTCGCGCCGGCGGGAGTCGCGCCGCTCGCGAACATCGTTGCCGTGAAAGTCCTCGACAGCGAGAACCGTTTTCGCAGTTTCACGCAGATCTATCGCGCACTGGAGTGGATCGCCGACCAGCGCCTCGACGTCGATGTCATCAACATGAGCCTTGGCTCGGACGCGCTCTTCTTCCCCGGCGACTGCGAATCCGCCGCGATCGCCATCGGCCTGCAGCCGGTGATCGCGCGCCTGCGCAGTCGCGGGGTCCTCATCGCGGCCTCCACGGGCAACAACGGCGATTTTTCAAGCACCTGGTTACCCGCCTGCATGGACGAAGTCCTGGGCGTCGGCGCCACCTACGACGCGCCCGGCAATCACTGCGGAACGAGCAGCTCCACGGCGGATGATGTGACCTGTTTCACGAACAGCAGCACGTCGATGGACCTCCTCGCGCCCGGCGACGCCATCAGCGCCAGCGCGCGCGGCGGCGGCTCGACCACCTTCAGCGGCACGTCCATGTCCGCGCCGCATGTGGCTGGGACGATCGCGCTGATCAAGCAGATGGGCGGCCGCTCGCTCGCAGCCGATTTCATCCAGGAACTGCTCGCCCGCACCGGCACTCCCGTCACGGACACGCGCAACCAGCTCACGTTCCCGCGCATCGACGCCCTGGCGGCCGTCGCGGCAACGCCCGCGCCGCCTCGCCCGTCCCGGCGGCGCGCCGTGCGGCAGTAAGGGCCGGTGTTCAGCCGTTGTTGTCGGTTGTCGGTTGTCGGTTGTCCGGGCCTAGAGGCCTTGAGAGGAAAAACTCATCGCAGATGAGTCAAGTTTTCCGGAGGACCAGTCGCGCATGAGCATTCCAGTCCTCACTCAATTCGACGAGACCCCTCCCATCGAGATCCTTCACCCCCGCGCACGGGGGAGAAGGTGCCGAAGGCGGATGAGGGGGCGCTCTGTGGCAGCCGGCTGGCAGTAGAAGCCGGC
>JANMSA010000836.1:0-4827 GCA_031388865.1 Acidobacteriota bacterium
GGCCGAAGGTCGCAGCGGTTCCATCGCGGCGGCTGGCGTGAGATCGCTCCCCCGCCAACCGCCACCGGATCAGTCCTGGTCGTGCTCGAGTGCCTGGGTCGCCGCCGCGCCCCACGTCTCATTCCCTGGCAGCTCGAAGAACAGTGGCTTCCTCGTGCGCGGGTGGTTGCCGAGCTCGTTCATCGTGGCGGAATCGAACAGGCGACCGTTCACCATCGTGTAGCGGACCGAGCGTGAGTTCTCGATGTTCTCGAGCGGGTTGCGGTCGAGCACGATCAGATCCGCCAGCTTGCCGGGTTCGAGAGACCCGAGGTGCTTGTCCATGCCGAGGTACTGGGCGCCGGCCAGTGTGGCGGAGTGAAGTGCCTGGTGGGGTGTCATGCCGCCCTGCTGGAACATCCACAACTCCCAATGCGCGGCCAGACCTTCGCGTTGTCCGTGCGCGCCGAGCTGCACGCCCACGCCTGCGTCGCGCAGTTCCTTGGCGATGCGTGCGTTGTTGAAATGGTTGGCTTCGTCGTCAGGCACCATCATCCGGCGCCGCGACCTGCCATCGAGAATCCGGCGCGGGACGAACTTCGAAAGCCGTTCGTCCTCCCACACGTTCGTCTTCTGGTACCAGTAGTTCTCGCCCCAGTTGCCGCCGTAGCCGACGACGAGCGTCGGTGTATACCCGGTTTTCGTGTGGCCCCAGAGCTGGATCACGTCTTCGTAGATGCGCGCGACGGGGATGGAGTGTTCGATCCCTGTGTGGCCGTCCACCACCATGGTCATGTTGTGCTGGAACAGCGACCCGCCCTCCGGGACGACCATCATCCCGAGCTGGCGTGCCGCCTCGATCACCTGCTGCCGCTGATCGCGACGGGGCTGGTTGTAGCTCTTCACGCTGAATGCCCCGACGGCCTTCATGCGGCGAAGATGGGAAAGCGCATCGTCGAGCGACTCGATGTCCGCACGGAAGGGCGACTTCGCGCCGTACAGGATCGTACCGGTGGAGAAAATGCGCGGCGCGACGATCTGTCCCGCCTTCGCCATCTCGCTCGCGGAGAAGATTTCCGCCGTGTCGTTGGAGGGATCGTGAATGGTGGTCACTCCGAACGCCAGCGACGCATAGTGGATCCAGCTTTGCTGCGGGATGATCTGGTCGGAGCCCATCGAGCCATGCCAATGCACGTCCACGAGGCCGGGCATGATCGTTTTCCCGGCGACGTCGATCGTCCTCGCGTCCGCCGGCACCGCGATGTTGCTGCCGATCGCCACGATGCGGTTGCGCTCGATGATCATCGTGCCGTTCTCGATGACCTCATCCCCGCGCATGGTGATGATGCGGGCTCCAGTGAGGGCGAGCTTCCCGGAGGGAGCGTCGTTGGACTGGGCGAAGCCAATCGCAGTCCCCTTGCTCACCTTCTCCTCGACAGGAGCGACCTTCTCTCCCGCCACGCCGTCCTTGCGTTCTGCAGTGGCCGGCTTGTCCGAAAGCCACGCGAACGCGTCTTTCAGCTCGCGCGAGAAGAGCTCCGGCCCGAGCGACCAGTAGAGACGCTGCGCGTCGCCGGACCAGTGCAGATACTCGCCGGCGTCGCGCGACACCGTCGTCACGGGGAGCGCTTTCATCGTCGGGCTCAGGTCGATGCTCCGGCCCGTGCGCAGGAAGGGAGTGACATGCGCGTTGAACTTCTCCGTCCAGGCCAGCCACTTCTCGTCCGGTGAAACTACGAACTCCGTGGCGAACGCGGAAACGGCGTGCTGCCGCTCGTCGCTGCCGTCGATGTCGATGGAGCGTAGCGCGCGCTTCCCCTCATCTTCGAAGGTCATGAAATAGAGACGATCGTTGGCCGCACCGAACTGCGGGAGCGCGCCGCGTTTCGAGACTCGAGTGGGAGCGGCGGGCCGGGAGCTTGCAGCTCCACTGGCGACGACGTAAATCGCGGACTCACCAGACCAGAGGTTCGGGCGCAGAAAGCCGTCACTCGTCGTGCGATAGGCGATCATCGATCCGTCGGGCGAGAAAGCGGGCTCGATGTAATGCCCCTTCTTCGAGGTGATGGTGCGACCCGCCCCGCCACCAGCTGGCACGACGCGGATCGATCCATACGTTTCGTCGCTCCACGTCACGTAAACCAGGGATCTCCCGTCGCGCGACCACGACGGATAAAACTCGAAGTGGTCTTTCTGTTTGGTGACGCGCCGCGGCTTGCCGCTCTGCCCGTTCTTCTCGTCGAGGTCACAGACGTAGATGTAGCCGAGCGCCTGATACGCGACCTGGTTGCCGCGCGGCGACACCTTCACCCAGCGGAGCATCTTCACGTCGAAGCTGGACGGCGCGACGTCGACGGGAAAGCGCACCGCCTCCTGCACGCGACGTGTGGCTTTCACGTGAAAGGGGATGTTCGTCACCACCCTGGACGCGACGTCGAGCCGATGAATCTTCCCTGCAGCCCAGAACACGAGCGACTTCGAATCCGGAGTCCACCCCATCGCCGGGTAGACGCCGTGGACCGCCCAGGTCTCCTGCATGTCGCGATCGAGGCCGTCGTAGAGCGGTGTCTCTCCTCCGGACTCGAGGTCCTTGAGGAAGATCGTGGACTTGCCGCGAACACGCCGCACAAAGGCGAGCGACTTTCCATCCGGCGACGGCGTGGGACGGATCGAGCCCCCGGGGCCGGTGACGAAGCGCTCCGTCTCGCCCGTTTCACGATCCAGACGCTGAATGACGTAGATCTGTCCGTTCGGATCCTTGTTGTAGTCGAAGATCGCGCCCGGCGTGACGTCATCGCTGAAGTAGAGGTAGCGCCCGTCCGGCGAGAACACCGGCTCGCCGGTGTCCTTCTGCTCGGTGCGCTTCTTCGTCAGCTGCAGACCCTCGCCGCCCATCCGGTGGTACAGCCAGAGCTCACCCGCGCCAAGCGAGCGCTCAGAAGTGAAGTGCTTGCGCCCGACCAGCGTCTGCCCGTCTGGTGACCAGGACGGCTGCGTGAGGAGACGAAAGGTCTCGCTCGACACCTGCTTCGGATCGGAACCGTCACGATTCGCGATCCACAGGTTGTCGCCGCCGCCGCGGTCACTGGTGAACGCGATCCATTTCCCGTTCGGCGAGTAACGCGGCTGCATGTCCCACGCGACTCCCGTCGTGATCGGCTTCGCCTCGCCGCCGGTGATCGGGAGAGCGTAGAGGTCGCCGAGCAGGTCGAAGGCGATCTCATTGCCGTCGGGCGAGACATCGAGGGACAACCACGTGCCGGTCGTCACGTCGATGTTCACATCCGCCGACGGGCCGGGAGGAAGGTTCACGTCCCACTTCGGCTTCTCATCCTTTTTCTCCGGTTCAACGGCGGGCGTTTGCCCGGCGGCGGGTGCGACAGGGGCCGGCACAGGCGCTGGCGCATCCTTCTGCTGCGTCTCCTGCTTCTGCAGCTCCTGCTCGATCGGACGTGGCTCCTGCTCCGCCTTCTCCGGCTTCTTCGGATCTGCTTTCTTGTCGCCAGAAGGAGTGGGCGTCGGCGTCTGTGCGCCCGCTCCTGCGGTGACCAGCGTTGCTGCGATGAGGATCGCGAGGACGGTTTTCATGCTTCTCCTTTGGGAGTCTTCGAGTCTTCGAGTCTTCAAGTCTTCGAGGAATCTGAGGGTGGGGCTCCTCGAAGACTCGAAGACTCGAACACTAGAGGGCTCGAGCCCTGATGAACATCGCATCGCCATAGCTGTAAAAAAAGTACCGGCTGCGAATCGCCTCGGCGTACGCGTTGCGCATGGTATCCATTCCGGCGAACGCCGACACGAGCATGAGCAGGGTGGACTCGGGAAGGTGAAAGTTCGTGAGCAGGCCGTCCACTGCGCGGAACGGGAACCCCGGCGTGATGAAGATCGATGTCTCCGCGTGCCCCGGGATGAAGCGGCCGTTCCCCGTCCGGATTGCGCTCTCGAGCGTGCGAACGCTGGTCGTTCCAACGGCGATGATCGGACGTTTCTGCACCAGCGCGGCATTGAGCGTGTCGGCGGCCTCCGAAGTGATGTCGTAGCGCTCGGAGTCCATGCGGTGCTCCGCGAGGTCGTCCACCTTCACCGGCTTGAACGTGCCGATTCCGACGTGCAGAGTCACGCGGACGATCTCGATCCCGCGAGCGGCAATCTGGTCGAGGATCTCCTGCGTGAAGTGCAGCCCCGCCGTCGGCGCTGCGACCGCGCCTGGCGCCGCGGCATAGACGGTCTGGTACGACTCGCGATCGCTGTCTCGCGCCTCGGGACGGCGGATGTACGGCGGCAGCGGGGGGATCCCAAGACGCTCGATCTCGCGCAGGTCGCCGATGAAGCGGATCACGACCCTTCCCTCCGCCTTCTCCACCACCTCGGCCCGCAGCTCGTCGGAGAAGGTGACCACATCCCCCGGCTTCACGCGCTTCGCTGGCCGGCACCAGGCCTCCCACGTCGCCGGATCGCGCTCGCGCGTGAGAAGGAACTCGATGGGGTTCTTCATGTCCCCTTTCGGCCGCGCGTAAAGACGCGCGGGAATGACTCGCGTGTCGTTGATCACCAGGACGTGGTCATCGCCCAAAAGAGAAGGGAAGCTGGAGAAAGAGTCGTGTTCGATGCGGTCCGGCGGCGTGATGACCATGAGACGCGAGCGGCCACGCTGGCGGGGCTCCTGCGCAATGAGGTCGTCGGGGAGCTTGTAGGAAAAGTCTGTGCGCAGCATTCGAGGCGCGCGCAGTTTAACGCGCGCTCCGGCGCGTTCGTCCGAGGACGTTCACCACAGAGACACAGAGAGCACCGATGTTAACAGAGGAAGGCAGGGTTCTCAGTGGTTATCTGTGCCCACAGTGTCTCAGTGGT
>JANMSA010000854.1:0-5773 GCA_031388865.1 Acidobacteriota bacterium
TTCGGTCGACCGATGCCGCGCGTAAGTCAGTTCGCGGTCAGGACGACTTTCTCGCAGTTGATGGTTGACCGCGTACCGTCCCTGGAACAATCTCTGGAGACAGAGTTCTTCAGCCGCGACGGCGATGGCCCGCGGCTGTGGCAATGAACGCCAGGACCGCAGCCGATGCGGCGACGGCCCATATCGCAGACCCTACCGGATCAGCCACCGGCGGCGGAATGCGCACAACACCGCGCTCATCCGCAATGGCGGGCTCGCGCACGTATCGCCCATCCGGAGGTGGGGTGAAACCCCTGGCGAACTCTTCGAACCTGTCGGCGATGTGATCGCCTCCCATCGGCACACCATGGCCCGCGGCGACGAAGTGTGGCCGAAGTTCCGCGAGACGACGAAGGCTGTCGGCAGCGGCGGCCCAGTCGGTCGTCAGCGGTGCCGGCGGCCATCGCAGCTCTTGCGCCATGGTCACCATCGTGCTCCAGGACTCCATGTTCATGGTCGCGAGCGCATCCCCGGCGAGGAGAACGCCGTCCGTCTCGCGCCATAACGAGACGTGACCCGCGGTGTGCCCAGGCGTGTGAACGGCTCGCCATCCGGGAAGGAACGGCACCGTACCATCCGTCGGGAGGGCCTGCAGATGCTCATTGATGTCGATGCCGCCGGTCGGAAAGGCGCGCGACAGGTTCGCGAGCGCACCGCCAACTGTCGGATCCTGCGGCGGATAGTCGGAGCGGCCGTTCAAATACGGCAGCTCGAGCGGATGCGCAAACACCGGGGCTCCCCAGAGCCTCGCGAGGCCGCGGGCCGAGCCTGCGTGGTCGAAGTGCCCATGCGTGAGCACTATCGCGCGCGGCCGCGAGTCTGCTCCGTACCGCGAGGCGGCGGCGCGCCGGATCTCGAGCGCGCCAAGCCCTCGCAGCCCGGTATCAACGAGCACCCAGCCGTCCTCACGCGAGTCCGGGTTGATATCGACGAGGTAGGCATTCACGAAAAGGACGGGGATACGCACTATGCCAGACAACAGCTCTTCCTCACGTCCTATGAATTGCATGGGAGTCATCAGCGATTAACTAAAGCAACTTGCAAGCCACGTGCACGCGCGGTGATACTGACGGTCCGCGAAAACAGCGCAAAGCTCTTCGAGAGGACGGCGTTTTGTTCAGCTCGAGCGATGGCGCGGCGATGTTCGATTCTTGGTTCGGCCGCGTATCAGTTCGATGCGGCTCGACCGCAGGGATAAAGCTCTTCAACTCCTCAAGGTGGCAGCTGGCGCTCCCGCCCGATCAAATCGAATCTCCCTCACACGAACGCGAGGTCATCGCGGTGCTCCTGTCCCAGCTCTTCCCGCGTCCGTGGCATTTGTCGCCCGAGGTCGTGCATCCCCTTCCTTCGACGAACTGCTGTATCGGCTCGCGTATGATTTTTTGAAAATCCGTTTCGATCCTTCTGATGTATAGTCGCGGACCTAATCCGCAGCGACTGGTTCCGGGGCATCTTCAGGGGATGCGTTCGACGGCATGATCGTCCGCGACGGCGGCACGCGCCTCAACTACGTGCCGGAAGGGACGACTCGGAGCAGTTCCAAAGAGGAGAGACGTATGCGCAGCTACCGTTGGCTCGGGGGTCTCGGGCTCAGCCTGGTCACGTTGTTGATTCCGTCGCGCGTTCATGGCCAGCCGGTGGCACACCCCGGGGATGGCCCTCCGACGCCGATCGCCGGCACCACGGCTAACTGCGATAACTTCCGCGTCGCTCTTCTCCCGTTCGGGCTGATCAGCTTCGACATCGCAGACGAGGGTTGGACCTGGGTGGAGCCGGCCGGGCGCCGCTTCCGGTCGGCCAGTGGACTAGTGACCGGCAGCAAGATCGCGAGCAACGACACGCCAGCCAATCACGAGTCGCACGATCACAACACGCAGCTGCTGCTGGATCCTGGCCAGGAGGGCCTCCTGTCGGTCGTCGGTGGCAACGCGGCCGATGATCCGAGGCTGCCGCCCGAATTGGAGCGCGCGGTCGACACGCTGGAGATCGAATGGGAAACCGGCATCCGCCCCTCTGAAAAGAGCGGGGACGGCGCGAACCCGATGTTTCCCAAATGGGCATGGCCGAGCGTGGGGGACCGCGTCTGGACCGACGGCCACTGGATCTTCGACTGCGGCCACGCCACCGAGGAAGTGATTGGCACTGTTCCAGGCCCAATTGCCGGAACCACCATACCCATCACCGTCAACCGGTACCGCACCGAAATCCATCCCGCGCGGGCTCTGGCCTCCATGCGCGATCAGGCGCGTAAGCTGCCAGGGAGCGGCAACGCGCCAGTGCCGGTGACTGCTACCGATCTGTATATCCACGGGCGTGGCGGGTTCGTTGTCGATCAGCTCAATTGCGGCATGGGCATCATCGTCGACGGTGTGGGCGGTAGCGGGGATCCGGACGCCTGCCCCGAGAAGACATCACCCATCGACGTCGATTTCTCGTTCGATATCTGCGTGCCACCACGGCCGCTCGGGAGCGCGGCGCTAACGTGGGTCGTCGAAGCGGGTCCGGGGAACACCGTGGGCGTCCCGCCCGTACTCCAGCCAGTGCCGGCGGCAGGGGCCTGCCTGCTGGGCGATCAGTTCGATCACGGAGAGATGTTGCGCGCGACCGTACCGCTTCTGGGCACGGGAGTGACACCCGAAAGCGTGTACGCGCGGAAAATTGACGCGGGGTGGGTTGGCGGGTCTCCGCCGCCGCTGCGCCGGTTCAGGGTGACGCTCAACCAGATGGATCTTCACAACGACCATGATCCCGATCCCGGTGACGGCGAGCTGTCGTTTTTCTGGATGAACATCAACCGCGCGGGGGACAACGAATGGATCCGGCTGGCCGATTTCGCCAACGGGAACATGAACGACTACGACGACGACGGTGGTTTCGGCGACGGCGAGATGAGCTTCTCGGGTGCGTCCTTTGATTTCTTCGTGCGAGAGGGTCAGGACTTCACGGTCAGGGCCGGGGGATACGAGCAGGACTGCTACGACGATCACTTTGGCGACCATGAGCTCTCGTTGCTCATGTACGTCGGGTGTCATGCGAACCCGACCAATACCGGTGGCAACGACGACCTCAAACCGCTGCCGTCGGCGCTCGCCCCGGACGCGACCAGGTTCGGCGTCGACGCTTCACCGGAGTACGGCGTCGGGTCCCAGGACCTGAAAGCCCTTTATAACGTGGTCGATCCGTTCTCGAATCCGCCGGCGCTGCGGGTCAAGTCGGAATACGAGCTCGAGATCACGATCCAGGAGATTTTCGACAACACGCCTCCGACCACGACCGCTTCTCCGTCTCCGGTGGCCAACGCGGCGGGATGGAACAAGACAAACGTCACAGTGGGGTTCCTCGCGACGGACAACCCTGGCGGGTCGGGAGTGGCCGCAATGGTGCTGAGCGCAACGGGCGCCCAGACATTTGACATGGAAGTGGCCGGGGGCTCGGCCTCGGTCGACGTGATCGCGGAGGGAGTGACGACGATCACGCACTACGCGCGGGATCAGGAAGGCAACGTGGAGGCTCCAAACACGCTGGTCGTGCGCATCGATCGGACGCCGCCGACCATAACCGGCACACGTGCGCCAGGCCCCAACCAGCACGGGTGGAACAACACGGACGTTGTCGTGAGCTTCACGTGCGGGGATCTGCTCTCCGGAGTGGCGGGCTGTGGGGCGACACCCCAGGTCGTGAGCACGGAGGGGCTGGGCCAATCGCGTTCCGCCGAGGCGGTGGACCTCGCCGGCAACACGGTGACCGCCACGGTCGGCGGGATCAACATCGACAAGACGCCGCCGGTGATTGCCGGTCTTCCGGCGCAATGCGCCCTGTGGCCACCCAGTCATCAGCTCGTTGTGGTTGGAACCGCCACCGTGACAGATGCCCTCTCCGGTCTCGAACCGGGAACGTTCGCGGTGACCGGCACCAGCAACGAGCCGGTCAATGGTCCGGGGGATGGCAACACCAGTCCGGATGTCGTCATCGAGGGCACCACGATCAGCCTCCGCGCGGAGCGTGCGGGCGGCGGCGGCGGGCGCGTTTATACGCTCGGAGGCTCCGCGCAGGATTTGGCGGGGAACGTCGCGAATGCCGCCGCAACCTGCAGCGTGATGCGAGCCCGGTAGTCAACGCGAGACGCGCGCATGCGCAATCGGCGGACGATCGTGTTGCGCTCGGTCTCGAGTGTCGGCGCTGGCGCTCGAGTTCCATGAGCTGTGCCCGCTTGTCCAGCACGGGCTCGAGCGCGCGCTCCAGAGCCGCTGCGCAGACATCCCGACAGTCTGAGCCGATGAACTCCGTCCGGCGGATTGGGAGGCCAGCGCCTCCGTCGAGAGACCTTCAGCGTTCGAGCTTTTTCATCTCTCCCCAGCTGGCAAACCCTGTGTGGCCGGGTGCATCGGTCAGCCGCACCTCGCCCGTCCCGTCCGGGTTGATCAGCCAGAGATCCCAGGCGCCCAACCCCCGACCCTTGGGCCTGTGGAACACGATCTTCCTTCCATCCGGCGACCACGAGGGCGTGAGGTCGGCCAGCGGGCTGTCGGTCAACCGCACTTCCCCGGTGCCGTCGGCGTTCATGACACAGAGGTCGAAGTCCGGCTTGCTTCCCCGTCTGCAGCAGAACAGGATGCGCTTCCCGTCCGGCGACCAGGCAGGCGCCCGTTCCTCATCCCTGTTGCTGGTCAGGGGCCTGGGCTTCCCTGCGCCGTCGACGCTGACCGCATAGATCTCCGCGCTTACGGCGTTCGTGTGGCTGTCGCTCGTCGCGTGGCTCGTGAAGATGATCGTCCGCCCATCGGGCGACCAGTCGGGATCGTCGTCTACCGCCGCGGGATTGTGCGTGACGTTGCGTGGCGCGGCCTTCCCGCTCAGGAATTCGCGCACGTTGACGATGAAGATGTCGCTGTCGATTGTGGCGGACCCGGGGTACGGATTGGCCGGCAGTCCCGTCCCGGAGGCGGAGGCGTGGAAGGCGATGGACGTGCCGTCCGGAGACCACGTGGCGGAGCTGCCGCGCCTGAGCCAGGTCTGATCGCTCCCGTCCGGGTTCATGAGAAAGAGGTCGGAGACGTTCGGCGGCTCGCCGGCGGCGCGACGCCGGTTGCTCTCGAAGATGATCTTCGTACCGTCTGGTGACAAAGAGGGGAAAATGTCGCTGACGTCGTTGTGTGTCAGGCGCCGCACATTCGTCCCGTCGGCGTTCATCAGATAGATCTCCCCGGCGGTGACGAACGGCGGAGTAGACGACGGGTGGTCTCGCGTGCTGGCGAATGCAATCGTCGATCGGGACGCTTCCTTCCGATCGCTTCCTGTCTGCGCCGTCTCAGGTTGTTGTGATGAGGCAGACCCCATGATCACGGCAAGGCTGCACAACGCGGCAATCATCGACTGCTGTGACATGGTTCTCCTGATGTGCGCGGTGTACGACCGGTTCGAGCCCCGCCGTGGGCGCACGGCGGGGGTGTTGTTCTTGTGTAGGTTCGAGTTAGAAGGTAAACCGCAGACCCAGTCGGATTTGACGTTCCGGATATGCCCCTCCGGGGCTGGCGCTCGTGATCACCCCGAACGTGGGACTCGTCAGGCTGCCGTCGGGATTGTTGAACACCGCATGATTCATGATGTTCGCCGCTTCGACCCGCAACTCGAGGCGACTCGTCCCGCGCACCTGGAACGAGCGGAAGACCGAGAAGTCGAGGTTCCAGCCGCCCGGGCCGCGGAACTGGTTGCGGCCGGTGTTGCCGAAGCGGAT
>JANMSA010000919.1:0-15117 GCA_031388865.1 Acidobacteriota bacterium
CGCGCCCCTGCCGGGGCGCACTTTATAAAATATTGGGCGCTTTCCGGTGGTGTCGCGCCGCGCGCTCAACCACCGGCTATTTGCCACCACGCCTCCGGCGTGCGTCAAACATCAATCGCTTCGTCGCAATCCACCGGCTATTTGCCACCACGCCTCCGGCGTGCGTCGAACATCAATCGCTTCGTCGCAACCACCGGCTGTTTGCCATCACGCCTCCGGCGTGCGTCGAACATCAATTGCTTCGTCGCAACCACCGGCTATTTGCCATCACGTTTCCGTCGTGCTTCGAACATCAACTGCTTCGTCGCATGCTACCCGCGCCGGCGCAGCGCCTCGAGAATCTTCTCGTGCACGCCACCGAACGCGCCGGACGACATGATCAGCACCACGTCGCCTTCCTTCGCGTCGCGTGCGACCTTCTCGGCGATTGCGTCGAAGTCGTCGATCTGCTCGGTCGGGATGCCGTCACCGCTGAGTCGCTCCTGGATGGTCTCGACCGACATCATCTTGTCGAGGCCGTAGCGCGTTTCGTAGCGTTCGCGGTGGAAAACCGGGCCGATGATCACGCGGTCCGCACCATGGAACGCGTCGATGTAGCCGGCCTCGAACTCTTTGCGCGATGATGAGATCGAGCGCGGCTCGAAGAGCGCCCAGAGGCGCTGACCGGGGTAGCGTTTGCGAGCGCCGGCCATGGTCGTGGCGATGGCGGTCGGGTGATGGGCAAAGTCATCGATGACCGTCACGCCGCGCTCGACGCCCCGCACCTCCATCCGCCGTTTGATTCCAGCGAAGGTCTGGAAGCCCTTCTGGATCTCCTCCGTCGAGACGCCGCGCAGCCGCGCGATCACAGCGTTTGCGAGCGCGTTCAATACGTTGTGAGCTCCGGAGAGCGTCGTGTGGAAGCGCGCCCACTCCTTCCCTTCCCACCAGGCAGTGAACTCCGTCCCCGCCGGAGTCTCCACGGCGTCCGTGGCGTACGCGTCGCAGCGCGGCGTCGTGCCGAACGTGATCCAGCGCGATCGCGCCTCCCCGCGCAGCGACATCACATTCGCATCGTCGCCGTTGGCCACGATGACGTCGCCGGGCGCGACCTGCTGCACGGCCTTGCGAAAGGCGCTCAGGATCGCCTCGAGGTCCGCATAGATGTCCGCGTGGTCGAACTCGATGTTGTTCACCAGCAGCGTGTTCGCGTGGTAGTGCAGGAACTTGGGACCCTTGTCGAAGAAGGAGGTGTTGTACTCGTCCCCTTCGATCACGAAGTCGGGACCTTCGCCCAGCTTGAAGTTCTGGTTGAAGTTCACCGGGATGCCGCCCACGACCATGCTCGTGTCACGGCCCGCCGACTCGAGGAGCCAGGCCATCAGCGAGGTCGAAGTGGTCTTGCCGTGCGTCCCGGTCACGACGATCGAATGCTTCTCGCGGATGAAAAGGCTGAAGATGGCCTCCGGCATCGACGTGTACGGAAGGTCGAGCTCCACGGTCGCGGCCGCCTCGACGTTCGTGCTCGCCGCAACATTTCCGATCACGACCAGATCGGGGCGAAACGTCTGCAGGTGCTCTTTCGTATACCCCTCGAGCACGGGAATCCCGAGCCGGTCGAGATACGTCGACATCGGGGGGTAGACGTGCTCGTCGGACCCGGCCACCTCATAGCCCCGCTGCTGGAGCATTCCTGCCAGCGATGCCATGGCGGAGCCGCCAATTCCGATCAGATAGACTCTTCGAACGTCCAGTAGTGATTTTAAGTGAGGCATTTCCGCGGTAGTTTCGCAAAGCTCCCGCCAATCGCCAAACAATAACGACCAGCCTTACGGAATGGCCCCCCGGTGGGGGCTGTTCGAAAACACACAGGTCAAGTCAGTTCCCACCCACATTTAGGAGGATTCATGTCGAAGCGATTTTTTGCGATGACCCTTGCTGTTGCTCTGGCCGCTACGGCTCCCTTTGCGATCGCGCAGGAGAAGACGGCAGCCAAGGCGAGCGAGACGGCCAAAGTGCCCCGTCTCACGCTCGTCGAGCCGCTCAAGGATTTCGGGACTGTTCCCAAGGGCGAGAAGATCGACTGGACGTTCGAGATCAAGAACACCGGCACAGCCGATCTGGAGATCCTCGCGGCGAAGCCCACCTGCGGCTGCACCGTGGCTGACTTCGACAAGATCATCAAGCCTGGCCAGACCGGCAAGCTGACCGCGCACGTCGACACGATTAGCTTCGCGGGTCCGATCTCCAAAGCGGTGACCATCGAGTCGAACGACCCGAACACACCCACCGCCCAGGTCACGATCAGCGCGATCGTCAAGCCGTATGTCGAGGCGTATCCCGCTGGATTCGTCCGCTACAACATGCTTCAGGGCGGCGTCGAGAAGCAGAGCGTGACGATCTACTCCGAGGAAGACGCGCCGCTGGAGATCATCAGCGTGAATGCAGGGCAGGATTGGATCAAGGCCGAGCCGGTCAAGCTGTCGGCCGCAGACGCCGTGCCGCAGATCGGCCGCAAGGGCCAGAACCAGTACCGCCTCGACATCACCGTCGGTGGTCCGGACGCGCGGATCGGTCCACTCGCCGAGAAGATCCACATCAAGACCAACTCCAAGCACCAGCCGGACTACTACGTGAACGTGTCGGGTGTCGTTCGCCCGCCGTACCGCGTCGATCCGACCGGCGTTAACTTCGGTGAAGTTGCGCCGAGCGATTCCGCCGCAACCCGCACCATCTCCATCCGCTCCAACGACCTGAAGACGCCAGGCGCATTCACGGTCACCAAGGTCGAGTCCGGAGTTGCCGGCGTCACCGCCGAGTTCAAGCCGAGCGATCGCCCGGGCGAGTTCGCCGTCACGCTGCAGGTGGCCAAGGACGCCAAGCCGGGCGTGCTCGACGGCAACGTCACCATCTACACCAGCGACAGCGCCAAGCCGACGACCGTGATCCCCATCAAGGGCACCGTCAAGACCGCGTCGTAAGACTCGCTCTCATCGCGACACCCTGAACGGCGAGCCGAGAGGCTCGCCGTTTTTGTTTTCAGCTCGCAGCTCTCAGCTCGCAGGCCCCCACCCGAACAGCTGCTGCGCTTAGTCTGGTCCTCCTGCGAGCTGAGAGCTGAGAGCTGAAAGCCCCTCACACCACGATCGAGACGCCTGTCCCGTCGCCCAGCGGGAGGATGCTGGTGATCAAGCGCCCGTCCATGGAGATGCGCCGGTTGAATGCGCGCAGGGCGTCCGTGGGCGCGTCGTGGTCGCCCGCCGCCACCCTCCCCTTCCACAGCAGGTTGTCGCATACGATCAGCGCGCCGGCCTCGAGCTTTGGCAGCAGCGCGTCGAGATAGTCCTCGTATTCGGTCTTCACGCAGTCGATGAAGACAAAGTCGAACGGCCCCGTCAGCCGCGGCAGCACTTCGAGCGCCGCGCCCTCATGGAAGACGACCCGGCACGACAAAGTCGCTTCGCTCACGAACTGGCGCGCGGTGCTCAGCGTGTTGTGGTCGATCTCGATCGTCTCGAGCACGGCCTCGGGATCACACTCCCGCCCCATGACGATCACGGAGTAGCCGATGTTCGTCCCCACCTCCAGGAGGCGCCTCGGGTTCTTCATGCGGACCAGAGCGCGCACCAGTTGAGCGACTTCAGGGTCCGCGATGGGATGACCATTCTCCTCCGCGAACTTCTCCATCTGCTCCAGCAGCGCATCCCGTGCGGGCAGCAGCGACTGGAGATACTCGGCCTGATTGCGGCGCAGGATGGCGTCGATGCGATCCTTCATGAGGCGATTGTAATCAAGGGAGGCGATTCGTGTGGTGATCGGGATCGCGCCGCTCATCCGCCAACGCAAGAACCCTCACACGGTCAGGCAGCACGACGTACAAGATCGCGAACGGAAATCGGACGAGAGTCTTCGCGCGTACCCCTGCTTTGAAGACTCGTCCGGCGAAGGGATATTTGCCGATGAATTCCAATCCAGCGAGAACGCCTGCGCGGAATCTGACGGCCGAGGCCACAGAAGTGATCTCGATACCACGCCTCGGCCTCACGCCGGTCGTGCCGGGCAGCCGGTGAAAGAGCAACTCTCAAACGTCGTCAGCGAAGAACTCTTCCATCGTGAGTTCGCGATCGTCGCCACTCTCGAGGCGCAAATTGCGCCGCTCGGCTTCGGCCGCCCACGCTTCCCGCCAATCCGGGTCCCACCGCGCCTGAATGATCTCTTCAGCGAGCATCTGCCGGTCGTGATCAGCGAGCTCTTTCACGACTTGCCCGGCCTCTTCCAAAGTGCGTCCCATCGCGATCCAGTATACGTCCGCGCAACGCGACGCTCGCGAGCTCATTCCCCCTCGGACACGCTTCGGCGTGAACGACGCGGGGCAGGCAGGTGTATCTCGCCACGCCGTACCAGGCTATGCGGCGTGCTCGATCATCACGGTGTTCCGCCCGATCTTTGCCCGGTAGCCGCGCCAGGTAATGGTGTTCGAGAAGAACGCCAGGTACCACGCGTACAGCATCAGCATGTCCAGTACGGGCGCCGCGGCCAGCTGTCTCCATAGCAGGCCCGCGCTCAGCGCACGATTCAGGATCGCGAGCTGTACGACCCGACACAAAACCACGACCATCGGGAGGAACGCGAACCGCGCAGGCATGAGCAGCGCCGCGACAATCGAAAGCGCCAGAGGATTGAGCAGCAACTCGGCCGCGTAGAGCGGCTGCGAGAACGAGTACCTGATCTTGTTCCAGCGCACCTGCCGGTCCACAGCGCGTTTTACCGATCGGTGGACGATGACGTTCCGGACCACGACCGGCGAGAGAACGACCTCGTATCCCGCTTTCTTCACCGCCACGCCGATCGCCTGATCCTCCGCCAGCACGCGGCGAAACTGGGCGAATCCTCCGATTGCATCGTGCACCTCGCGCGTGATTGCCATCGATTTCCCAACCACGCACGCGATCCCGGCCGAGTCGGCCAGCACTGCGCCAGGGGCGACGAACGACAGCAGGTGCAGCGACTCGATCGTCGCGCCGAACGATCGCGCGCCGGATGCCGTGAAGATGTTGGACACGCAACCGATGCGCGAGTCTCTGAACACCTCGATGGTCTCTGCCACGTCGTCCGGCTCCACACGCACGTTCGAGTCGCTGATGAGGAACACATCTCCGGTGGCGACGCCCGCAGCGGCGATCAGGCGCTCTACTTTGCGATTGACCACTCCGTGACGCGACCCCGCATCCACGACGACGCGGAACGGTGCAAAGGGTTGCGCACGCATCACGCTCCGCACGACTTCGAGCGCCGGATCCTCCCACTCCTCCGCGGAGACGATGACTTCGTAGGAAACCCCGCGAAGGCGTGTGAAGGAGAGAAGATTTTCTTCGAGCTCATCATCGAGTCCGCACACCGGCTTGAGAATCGACACGAACGGAGTGGAGCGTGCGCGGCCAGTCGCCCCTTCCGCTGGCTTCCAGCCCGCATGCACTTGCCCACAGAAACGGCGGGTGAGCAGCACCATCCCGCTCAGCACGATCGTACCGATCGCCGCCAGCGCACCGAAGAGCCCCGCTGCGATCACGCGCCCACTCCCCGCAGTGCCGGCGATTCGAGTCGCGTCACGCCCAGCCCATGGCCCTTCTCCAGCGCGCGGAACACAGCCGTCTCGTTCGCACGGGAGGGGACCAGCGTCTTCCATGCGTACAGATGCTCCTCGCGATGAAAGTCACTGTTGCCGATGTAGGCCAGCCGCGCCCGCGCTACGGGAGGGAACAGGTCCCAGCGACAGGCAATCTCCCAGAGGTCCACCAGATCGCCGACTTCCTCTCTCCGGTTCCACAGATAGAACGTGTTCGAGAACCAGTCCGACTGCTCGTGAGGGTGACATGCAACGACGATGCGGCTCTGCCGCTGCGCACGCTGCAGCATCTCTTCGACCGTTCCATCTGCGGAGATGAACTCGTCGACACCCAGCGCGAGGACGTGTGCGGAGCTCTTGCGCGTGACGCAGTTCTGCGTGAGCTCGAAACCGGCGATCACAATCATGCCGTAGCAGTCGAGCGCCCGCTTCCGCTCCCGCTCGATCTCCTCGCGATACTCGGCGAAGTTCTCCGCGGTCACAGTCAGACCGAAGCGATGCGCGGCCTTACCGATCCACGTGTCGCTGTTGACGACGTGATCCGTAATGGCGATGACGTCGTGCCCCGAG
Source organism: Acidobacteriota bacterium (assembly GCA_031388865.1). Classification (GTDB taxonomy): domain Bacteria; phylum Acidobacteriota; class Thermoanaerobaculia; order Gp7-AA8; family Gp7-AA8; genus QHVT01. The sequence continues at coordinate 6,176 of JANMSA010000919.1, forward strand.
CGCCCGAAGAGATCGACGACCTCCGGAATGGAGAGCTTCCCGTCCGACCAGGTGGTGTGGATGTGAAAGTCCGCAAGCAGCATGGCTCACTATGGAGCGCGGAGGTGCAACGGGATTTGTGCAGGAGGTGAAGAAGCAGTGAAGGCGCGCCCTAACTCCCGGAAAGTATCGACCGACGCTCGCGGCCGTCGCTCCATCGTCTCCCTGTCGACCGCGTAGAGACCGAATTTCGGCTGAAACCCTTCCAGCCATTCATAGTTGTCGAGGAGAGACCAGTGGAAGTAGCCGTGAATCGGGATCCCTCGCGCCTCCGCTTTCTGGATCTCTTCGAAATGCATCCGCAGGAACTGCGGACGGAAGCGATCGGAAGCATCGGCCAGACCGTTCTCGGTGATCACCAGCGGCCGTCCGATCTGACTCGCTTCGTCGATCAGGATGCCGAGAGTCAGCGGCGCGACTTCCCATCCGTTGTCGGTGAGGCCGTGGCCGGTGCGGTCGTGATAATCGAAGTCGCCGATGAAACGCGTGCGGCCGGGGCAACGGAGATGGAGACGCGAGTAGAAGTTGATTCCGAAGGCGTCGAGCCAGGCGGGAAGCTCGTCGCGCCGTCCGCGAATCGTCGTCGCCGGCGGCATCAGGAACTTCCACCGTCCGGTTGCGAACGCTTCCAAGATGCCGCGGTTGTACATCGAGTGGGCCGCCTTGGCGAGCATGGCGTCGAGCGGATTCGAATCGCGTTCCGGGGCGAACCCCATCATGTTGTGCGCGACCGCGAATGCCGCGCTGGAGATGCGCGAGCGGATCTCGCTTGCTGCAGCGCAGTGTGCTGCGAGCAGGTGATCCAACACACGATTCAGCGTACGCGTGTCGGCCAGGCCAGGCGGAATCTGGCCGTCCAGATATCCCGCAAGCATGAAGACCAGCGGCTCATTGAGGATCACCCAGAAACGGGCGCCTCGACCGAGTGCCTCCGCCACCCGTCCTGCGAAACGCGCGAAGACGAGCACGGATGCGGGGGAAGTCCATGGCGTCTTCTCATGAAACCAGCGCGGATGCGTGTAGTGAAAGAGGGTGACGACCGGCTCGATGCCGAGCTCCACGAGCTTGTCCACGAACCGGCGATAGCGGGCGAGCACGGCGTCATCGAACACACCGGGTTGCGGCTCCACACGGCTCCAGGAAACAGAGAAGCGGAACGAGTTCGCACCCGCGTTGCGCGCCAGCACTGCGTCCTCTTCATAGCGCGACCATCCGTCCACCGCGCCGCCGCACGGCTCGCCGCGCGTGCGGCCTGCGGCCTCCCAATCCGTCCAGTCGCACGGATCGCCGCCTTCTACCTGATAGTGCGAAACGGCCACGCCCCAGAGGCGTGGCCGTTCCGCGAAAGGGAACCGAGTGGGTGGCACTCGCGGTTCAGCGGCTCAGAACTGCGTCGCCGGTCTTGTTGTCGGTGACGGAAGCGTACGCGAACAGCGGCGCGTCCGACGTCCAGGTGACGTAGAAGCTGCCCTGCGCGCGGCTCGCTTCGGGAACGGCCGAGATGAGACCGAATGCCGACTGCTGAAACATCGCGTAGCCGGGGATGGTCACCGTGTTCGAGCCCAGCACTCCGCCGTCGCTCGTGCGGCGCGCGATGAAGGTTGCGGTCACGGGTGTTGCGTTCGGGTTGAAGTAGCCGATGTTTGTGCGGTAGTCGGCGTCATTCGCAAGGAACGACATCGTGCCGCTCGTTCCGGCCTGCTCTTCGCCGTCGAACGCGAACCCGGACGTGCCTTTCCCTTCCGAGCGGAGGTCATTGATGACCCGCGCGCTCACCAGAACGTTCTGGTCGGACGTGATCCGCAGGCCGCCCAGGCCGCCCTCGAGAAGAAGAGTGCCCAGCGTCACGTCTGTGAGCACTTTCTGCTCCCCCGGCGCGACTGTGACGGTCTTCGTCACCGAGGCGGCGGCGTTCCCGCCAGGATTCTGCGGGAAGAAGGCGAGCTGCACACTGGCGACGGCACCGCCGTTGTTGATGATACTCAGGTCGGTGACGAAGTTCGTTCCGGCCTGCCCCCTGACCTTACCGATGACCGGGAAGAACGACGTACGTGAACCTTCCCCTTCGCCCCCCGCGAGCTGCCCGCGGACTGCGCCGCCAGGAAACTCGGCGTTGTGCACGTTCACGTAGAAGCCTGAAGGGTTGGCGGTGATCTGGCTGGCGAGATCCGCGGTGATGGTTGCTGTTCCGCTGAACAGCATGTTTACATCGAGGGGAATGACCACCGCCCCAGCAACGCTGGGACCGCCGATGTGGATGTGAGCCGCCGTCGCTGGCGCGATGCCCTGCGTCCAGACGGTGTAGCGGAGCGAGGTTCCAGTGATGGTGACCACGGCGAACCCGGTGCCGTCGGGATCGCCGGGACCGGGGACTTCAGCGGCGCCCGTGAGCTGAGCGCTGAAGGACTGCGCGAAGGCCGTCGCCGGCACGATCGCGAGCAGAAGCAGCAGGAATGCAAATCGTTTCATCATCTTGTCTTCTCCTGAAGATCAGAAACTCAGTTGTCCGAGAAGTTGGCCCAGCCCGAGAGGATCCAGTCGTTGCCTGGTCCCACGGCGCCCTGGAAGTCCACAACATCGAGGAATCCGTTGTCCGGCGGGATGGCGACGAAGTCGGCATCCAGCGCCGGCGAGTCGTCGAGCGGCGTCAGGTCGGGCATGTACGTCTTGAGCAGCGTGGGAGTGCCCATGGCCAGCAGCGGGTCGACGTTACGGTTACGCGTCATCGTGGTGAAGACGAAGTTCCGGGTATTCGCCGCCTGGTCGGCGCTGTTGGGGAAAGCGGCATCCAGGAAGCTGCCGCTCAGGATCGAGTGGTTGAAGACCAGGTCTCCCGGCGTGACGTTCGCGAAGGTGCTGTTGTCGCGGATGCTCAGCGGCGCCAGGCGGCTGCCGGTGACGACGATGTTCTCGAACTTGCCGGCTGTGTTGCGCCGAAGAACGCCACCGTACTGGCCGGTGCCGCTGGCGACGCGGACGGCCGTCACGTTGTACACCTTCGGGTTCGTCAGAGGACGCGCCGCATCCGCCGCGGCGGGGATGTTGTTGTCGGACTCGGTCAGGAAGTTCGCGTCGCTCTCATCGTTGACCGCGCGCTTGATCATGGCCGCGTACTGGATGCTGCCGCTGTAGCCGAAGTCGAAATCGAGCCCGTCATCCGCGAAGGCGATGCCGAGCAGATGCCTGGCATTGACCGTCCCGCCGAAGAACTCGAACGCGTCGTCCTTGTTATGCAGAACCTCGACGTGATCGATCACGGTGCCGCTGCCGACACCGCCCATGGTCAGGCCGTTGATCTCCTGGTTGGTGGCGATGGCGAATCCACCAAACTCCAGCCGCACGTAGCGCACGATGCCGCTGTTGTCGGCGGCGTCCGTGCCGCCAAAGCTGTACGCCGGCTCACTGGGGAGACCCTCGAGCGTGGACGTTCCGCCCGGTACGTTGATCGGCGCATTTCCGAGAATGACCAGGGATCCCCAGTCGGTCTGGGCACGCTCGCCGACCTTGCGGGGCGAGGTGAAGATGATCGGACGGCGCGCGGTGCCGGCCGCAATGATCTTCGCGCCACGCTGGATGAACAGTGTTGCGCGGCTGGTACCACCGTAGATGACGGTGCCCGGCTCGATGGTCAGCACCGCAGGTGCGGCCACCCCGACAAACTCGCTCAGAATGTAGCGGTTGTTCGCCGTCCACGTCTGCGAACCGGTGATCGTTCCGCTCACGTTCGTGCTCGCCGCGATGTTCGAGTACATGGCATTCGAGCGAGCCAGCACGCGCTTGCCCGAAGCGTCCCGAAGCTCGATGACCCACTGATAGAGACCGAGCGGGCCCGCGGCGAAGGACGCGCCGAGCGCACCGTTCTGGCCGAATCCAGTCTCGAGGCTGTCGCTCGCTGTTCCGAAGAGCACGAAGTCGCTCAGCGTGGGAACGAAGACAGGCACCGGCGCTGTCGTGGACCCGAAGAGGTCCGCCTGCTGCGTGGCCGGGAGAAGCCCACCGGCGACGTTCTGATAGCGCCGCTCGCCCGTGGTCCGATTCTCCTGGTACAGATACATGGTGACGGCAGAACCGAAGCCGTTCGGATTGACGGTCAGGCGGACCTGCAGTTTGTCGGCGGGAAGGAAGGTGTAGTAGTTGGTCTCCAGCAGCACGATCGGACGAGGACCGGCAACCTCGGCCAGCGTCGCCTCGGCAACAGCGCTCCGTAATGATTCGAACGACATCGGAGCGCGCTTGACCCAGTTCAGTTCGGTGCGCACGGCACGCTCGGCAAAAGCCTGCGTAGCGGCGAGCGCCAGGGCAGCGACCATGAGTATTCTTCGCATTGAGTGAAATCCTCCTTCAGGGACTGGTGTGAGTGGTGGTCGGAAAAACGGTGGATTAGAACGGAGTGAAACTGAGGCTGAGGCTCACTTTGCGACCGGGCTGATAGCTGCGCTGAATGAGCCCGCCCTGAATGAACTCCCGCTCCTCGTTGAGAAGGTTCGTGCCCGCGAGCTTCAACTCCAGCCCTTTGACCCACGGGCTGAGGCTCTGCGAGAACGCGGCATCGAGAGACGTGCTGGCCGCCTCGTAGACATCGGGCAAGCCGAAGGCGCCGACCTCGGTCAGTCGCTCGCCGTTGTAAGCGCCGAGCAGACGCGCCATCGTTCCCCACCGCGGGTGGTAGAACTGCAGTCCGACGTTCCCGACCTGATCCGACTGCCCTTCCAGCGGACGCTGCGTATTCGTGACGACCGAGAATTGCTGCTCTCCGATGGTCACGTCCGACTGGACGTACGCGTAGTTGAAGTTGACGGACCAGAACTCCAGCGCGGGGACCAGCACGTCGAGCGAGCGGCGGAACTCCAGCTCGAGGCCCCAGAGCTGCGCGGACTCGGCATTCACGAACGACTGCCGCAGATCGCTGGTCGGCTGGATGATGCGCTCGATCGGCTTCTCGATGTTCTTGAAGAATGCGCTCACCGCGATGACTTCACCGGAGTTGGGGAACATCTCCCACCGCAGGTCATAGCCGTCGAGCGTGGCCTGCTCGAGCTCGGGGTTTCCGGAAACGGAACGTCCCCCGGCCACCTCGGTGAACGTGAACGGACTGAGCTCGCGGAACTCCGGACGGTTCACGGAGCGGCCGAAGCCGAAGCGCAGGTTCGTGCGCGGTGCGAGCTGATAGACGACGTTGAGCGACGGCAGAAGATCGTTGCTGTCGTTGATGGACTGAACTGCGTTAGTGACAGCGAACGGGTTGAACGTCGAGACGACCTGACTGGACTGCTCGTAACGCGCGCCGCCGATCACGCGCCACTTCCCCCTGGTGACGTCCGCCATCGCGAAGCCGGCATCCACGGTGTGCTCCGCGTCGTAGGCGTCGTTGACACCCGTCACTTCACGGATCTCGAAGAGGTTGGGGCCGATGTTCGCCGGTACGAAGATCTCGTTCGGCGAAGCAGTCGTGTCGATGTTCAATCCGCCCCCTGCGACGAACCGCAACCGGCGTGCTCCGAAGTCTCGCGTGCGCTCCAGACGGTCGAGGCCTGCCTTCAGCGAGCCTGACCAGCTGCCTTCCGGATTGCTGAGGAAGACGGAGTACGAGAGGCCACCCTGCTGGATGTCATCCGCGAGATCGTAGAACTCGACCTTTCCGGTGTCCGCGTAGCCGGTCTCGAGCGCGAACACCCCTGGCTCGCTCTCGCGATAGACGTTCTCGCGCAGATCCGATTCGTTGGAGGCTGTAGAGCGCGCGAGATTCCACTCGACCAGGCTTCCCATGCCGGGGCCGGCCAGGTTGTGCTCGCCGCGAAGTCGTGTCGAAAAGATTTCCTCGAGCTGATAGCGGGTCCGGAAGTCGCGGATGTTGCCGCCCGATCCGCTCTGCAAGCCTTCCTGCTCACGCGCCTCGCCCGACGCATCGCGGGTCAGGACTGAGTTGAGAAAGAGGCGATGAGAATCCGACAGACGGTAGGAGAGGTTCCCGATGAATCCCGTGCTGGCAGTTTCGCGGTCCGTCTGCAGCACATAGTCGTTTGCCGGAACGAGCTCTCCCGCGTCGACCCCGAAGTAGCGCTGCTGTTCATCGACGACCGAATAGCCGTGATTGGACACTCCCGAGAGCACGACACCCAGCCGGCCAATGGTCTGGCCGAACGTGAGGGAGAAATCTGTGGCGGGGGAAGCCGAGCTGCTCTCGCGGCCCGACCAGTCGCCCACGAGCGAGCGCCCGAACGCCTGCAGCTCTTCGGCAGTGAAACCGGTCGGATCGAGGATGTTGCGCCGGCGCAGGATTCCCGACGGAATGCTCGACGGGATCGGCTGCCCCCCCTCGCCGAGACGAGACAGGCCGCCGGCGTATCTGCGGAAAGACTCTCCCGTCGCAGCGCTGTGGTAGCCGGAGCCGATGGTCACCTTCAGCGACGTTTCGCTGGGGAAGCGCGTGGTGGTCATCTCGACCACGCCGCTTCCAAAGTCCCCCGCCTTGTCCGGTGTGTAGGTCTTGACGACATTCACCGTTTCGAGGAGCTTGGACGGAAAGAGGTCGAGTGGAACGACGCGCTTCTCGGTCTCGGTCGTCGGCAGCGTGGACCCGTTGATGGTCGTGCCGCTATAGCGTTCGCCGAGGCCGCGAACGTAGACGTACTTGTCTCCGATGAGAGTCACACCGGTCAATCGCTGAACAACACCTGCGGCGCTCGAGTCGGGCGTCTTGCGAATCTCTTCTGCGGAGATGGAATCGCTCACCACCGCGGCTTCGCGACGGCTCTCGAGAACGGCGACTTCGCCTGCCCGCTCCGCGGCCGCAACGACGTCGACCGTCTCACCGAACGCAGGAACGATCTTGAACGCGACTTCGAGCTGCTGACCCGTGCTGAGTTTCACCGGTGTCTTCACGGTCTGAAACCCATCGAGCACGACTTCCACGCTGAACGCACCGGGCGCCAGCCCTTCGAGAACGAACGCTCCATCGCCACCCGTGATGGCCACTACGGCCGAGGAGGCGTCCGCGCCCCGGGTGGCTGTGACCGTGACGCCCGGAATCGCCGCGCCGGTGTCGTCCTTGACGGTCCCCTTCAACGTGGCGCGGCCGGAGCTTTGCGCGGAGGCGACGCTGGCCAGGCAGGAAAAGATCAGGAGCAGCAGCGAACAGAAAGCACGTGCGGGGTGTGACGTCGTCATGGAAGCGTCTTTTAGCGTCCCCCACGCTTGATCGATTGGAACCTGGTGTGAACTGCGCGTGAAGCGGGACGCGTTGGAAGTGAACTCGCTTCAATTCACAAAACGCGGCGCCGCACTTCACACCGCCTTCACTCGCAACCCCTACATTCACGCACCAATGCGACCTCTTGCGATCATTGAGTCGGACCTGGCTCACGCAGCCAGTCTGCGAGCCTGGCTCGAGGCAGCAGGTTTCCGGACGGAGTGCTTCAGCAGCGGCAGCGCCGCGCTCCCCCATCTGCGCGCACAGGAGTTCGCCCTGGCGATTCTGGACCTCGACCTGCGGGACACGGATGCCTTCGCGATGTGCTCAGAAGCCAGCCGGTTGATGCCGATCATCACGTTCGCGTCCTCGTGCGGAGAGGAGTCATGTGTACGCGCGCTCGAGTGCGGCGCCGACGACTGCATCCAGCGAAGGATCTCCGCCCGCGAGCTCGTGGCCCGTGTGCGCGGCGTGCTGCGGCGCAGCGACCTGCCGGATGACGCCGCGCTGCACTCCCTGGCCGGGTCCATCTCGGAGATGCGCATCCGCGCCATCGACGGCACTCACAATCTCACCTGGGGAGAGACAGAAGTGCTGGGAGTGCTCGTGGCGCATGCGCCCACCCCCCTCACGGCTGCGCGCATCTCGGAACTGTTGCACGCCCGGAGAGGCACGGTCGAGTCGCGGATCAAGAGCCTTCGTCGAAAACTAGGCATCGGCCGGCTGGTCAGCCGCGGCAGCCTGGGCTACCACCTCATCGACCCGTGACGCCCGGCTTCTGAGAGAACAAACGAAATCACACCAGCTTTACCGGCCGTGCATGACGCTGCGGAACGTCGCGTGTACAACGAACGTCCCATGTCGATGCTCCAGACCGCACGTGAGACAACAACCGCAGGGCGCGTGAAGGGATCGGTGGTCCGCGCGCACGTGCAGTGGGTGCGCGACTACTTTGGCGACCGGGTCATGGCGCGTGTGCTGAGCGTCATGCCACCTGCTGCAGCCGTCGAGGCGAACGGCACTGTGGATGCGGCGTGGTGCTCGTTCGAAACCCTCATGCATCTGGACGGTGCCATCCTCGAAGTATGCGGCGCCCGCGACGCGCAACTGGCACGCGAGCTGGGACGCTACACCGCCCATGTGACGCTCACGGCCAGCTCCAGGTCATTTCGCCCCGAGGACATCCATCGCTTCTGCCGGTGCAGCGCCGTCGCGGACGCACTCCTTCAGGAACGCGGAGCACTGTCGTACGAAGAAGTGACGGACCGGCACGGCCGGATCATCGTCAGTGGCACCCGCGCCGTCAGTCCCCTCTTCTGCATGGGCGTGAGCGGCTATTACGAGCAGATCCTCACCGCTCACGGCGGTCGCGAGGTGAGCGTGGTGGAGCCGACCTGCCAGTGCCGCGGCGAAGACGCGTGCGCGTTCGAGCTCCGCTGGGCGTGACACTCTGCGTTCACCGCGGAGCCAGGACCCTGGATGCCCAGGAACGAGCCTACCAATCCGGCGAAGCGTTCCCTCTCTTTCGCACTGAACGAGTACAAGCGCACAAGCGGCTCTTTGCAGAACACCGACAGGCGCGCGGTTCGCGAGGTCACCTCCATCACACGTCAGGCCGCAAGGATCGCCGCCACCCGCCGCCGGAGCATGGCCGGGCTGCCTTTACAGATGTAACCGTCGAGCTGCAGCCGGCGCGCTGCGGTGCGCAGCATGT
>JANMSA010000929.1:0-3240 GCA_031388865.1 Acidobacteriota bacterium
CTACCGCTCAGGATGACAGCTTGCCTCCGCGGTCGTGCGATTGTCGCTCAGCGTTTGCGCGTCAAAGATCCCTCGCTCGACGCTCGGGACGAAAGGTTGTCGCCTGCACGCTCGAGGTCATTCACGAAACAAAAGCGGCGCCGAGAGCCGCGCACTCCAAGCCGCCACCCGAAAAGCGATTTCCGATCGGCCCTTCAAGGCACGATCTCGAATTGCAGTTCGCTGGCGAAATCGCGGCCGTTCCAGAATTTGAAATGCTGCGGCGTGCTCAGCTCCCCTGGCTCCAGGGTCGCTGGCGGCACGTATCTGTAGCGGAAAACGTAACGGCCCGGCTGCGAAATATCGAAGAGCGTGTGGAGATAAAGCGGCCAGACGATGGTACCGGCACCGATTAAGCCCTGCACATTCTCAGAGCGATTCAAAAGATCACCGCTAACCCGAGCGATCGGGAAGGGAAGGACTTTCGGAAGGGCCTCTTCCCGAAGCATTCGTTCGCTCCCGTCGGGACCGATGAGCTGCAAGCGATGGACTGAACGGTCATACAGATCGGTTCGGACCGAGATCTCTTCCCGTCCCAGATTTCGCAGAGTGAGCGAGAATTCGATCGGACTGCCTTGGCGGAAACGGAGAATCTGGCCCGAAGTGTAGAGCTCGAGCCGAACGAGCCGATCGATGGCGCGGCCAAGAGTGAGCCGTTTGGCCTCGATTCCGTCGATGCCGAGATCCAGCGCGATGGCTGCGACATAGGCGAACTCAGAACCCCCTCGGTATGATTGCTGGTGATGGGCCTTGTAGTGGCTCATTACAAAGCGTTGAAAAGCCCGTTCCTTTCCCATGGTCTGCTCGACGTCGACGGGCAGAAGCCCGCTCTCTAAATAGGGAAATCGATGCAACAAGCCGCGCGCGGTTCCGCACACGCTCACCAGATTAGGGGGCTGATCGGTCGGAATCACACTCAGCCGCCAGTCGCAGTCGGTGATCAGGCCGACCAGAAAGGGCGTGGCCCGAAGGAGATCGAAGCTGGCCAGTTGGATTGCTGCGGCGCTGCGCACGCGTGGATCGCGATCGCGGAGCAACTCGGCGGCGAGCGGGAAGCCCTCCTTTGCGAACCACGGCCGCAGTTGCTGGGGTTGCTCCTTGATGGAGTTGTTTCGGAACCGCTCCAGCTCGCGTTTTGAACGTCTTTGTAACTTCGGGTCGATCGCATCCAGTGCCGCACGTTCACCCTCGAACGCGGCGGCGAGGAAGGGATCCATCGCGCGGCCAGACTCGTAGCGCCAGCGCACACATGGCTCGGACTGATCCTCCCCCGAGGAGCATCGGGCTTCCAGCGCGCGCCACTCGCGCTGCCTACAGGTCTCGGTGTATTTCCAGCTCGCGCAAAGCATCGAATCGCGCTCCTCGCGATAGTCGATGCATTGTGGTGTCATCGCCGTTCTGCAGACCCGCTCGAGCCGTGCTGGAACCTTGGGATCGTAGAACTGTTTTGCAATCGAGCGCAGAATCGACACACGCTCATCGCCCCGGGCGCGTCGCAACAGCCCTTTGAGCAGCAGGTGCATGTGGGTTTTCTCGGCCTCCGAAAAATCACGACCCTGTACGTCGAGCCAGAGGGCCCGCTCCAGCGGCTTCCACTGAAGGTCACCTGCCCTGAACACCAGGCGCTGGAGCGCTGATCCGTCCGAGAGCACGAGCTCGATCCGGTCCGGCCCCAGGAGGCGGCCATACGCTGTGACCGGGGTCGATTCGCGGGCGTGGCTGAAAAGCGCGGCCGCCTCGTCGCGCTTCCCCTCTCTCTGCACGACGAACACGCCACCGGGGCGGACCACGAGGAAGACGGGACTGTCTCCTCCCCTCAGGATCTGAAACGTCGTGCGGTGATCACTGACCGGCGTTCGTAACCGCCGGGCCGGTGACAATCCGCCGTCGCGCCATAACCACCAGACGATGTGCCGGCCCTCGATGTCTTTTGCGGCTACGGTTGCTCCGCCCGGTGATCTCAACACGGAGTGATCGGTGTCGAGATCCCCAGCGATAAAGATCGGCGATCGTCCCGAGAGCAGGACCTTGCCGGGATGAACGATGAGAGTGGACTCGGTGCTGACGATGGCCACGAGCGCCGGTTCGAGCTTGAGAATGCGCGGTGTGGCCGCATCGTTCGGGCGGAGGTCCCCGACGACGCGATCCGAGCGTCCGCGGCCTTCCTTATCCAGCACCAGATGGCGAGCGACGAGATTGTCGCCGAGCGGCACTGAGTAGACCAGATGAAGACGCCCTTCGCTGTCGAAGGCCGCATCGAATCCGCTGACCCAGGGGAGGGTCCTGTCGAGAAGAGGTTGAGGCGGCGACCAGATTCCGCTCTCGAGACGGGTCGAGAAGATCTTCGTTTCCGAAGGGTTCATCGAGTGCTCGGGACCTCTCGACTGGTTCGTTGCTGCGAACATGACGACTGCCTGCCCTCGAGAATCACTGAGCAACCTGACGTCTTCGATTCCTCCGCTGATGGAGAACAGAACCGTCGAGGTCCACCCGTCAGGGGACGGCACGGAGTCGATCAACTCCACCTTCCAGCCTTGCGGGTTGGACATGGGATCGGGCTTCTGAAGCTTCATCCGTGTGAAGAGGATGTGGGAACTATCGCCGCTGATGGCGACACACCGAAAGTAATCCGGATCCGTCTCACCCTGCGCGATCAGCGACCGCTCGATTGGTTGCGGCGAGGGCGTTCGGGGATAAGCGGCCAGAGAACGTGAGATGGTGGCCAGCGGGACGTCGATTGCCAGGCGCGCCAGGTAGGCAGGGTCCCCGGTGCTGAGAAAGTCTTCATACTCCTGCCGCTGGCCCGTAAAGTCAGGCTCGTCGATGAACGGATACTTTGCGCGGGTGGGACGATGTTCAGGCACGACCAGCGTCGATTTCGGGCCGTACTCCGCGGAGGTCATCTCCTGCGCGCAGACACCGGAGGCGGAGATCAGGATCAAGGCCAGAAGCGACAGATTACGGCTCATAGAAGAGAGTCTCCGGCCAGGACTGGGAGTGGGAAGGAGCAGCGCCGGCAGGTGAGCGACCGCGCCCTGCCGGCGCGAGATGCAAAGAGCGAGCTACTGGACGCTAAACGAGACACTGACCTCTGTGTTTTCCCAGACAAGTCTCAAAACTCCCGATTTCTCATCCTTCTTGTCCAGGTTGATCTTGAACATCTCCACGGTGTCCTTGAGCGGTTTCACCGTCATGGACGTA
>JANMSA010000159.1:0-2806 GCA_031388865.1 Acidobacteriota bacterium
TGCCGGACATCAGCCCATGCACTCCGCGTCGGGGCGATGGGTTCTCGCTTTCAACGGGGAGGTTTACAACTACGAGGCAATTCGCACGGAGTTGCGCAGCGCGGGCTCTGCACAGGAGTTTCGCGGACATTCGGACACTGAGGTCATGCTGGCGGCGGTGGAGACATGGGGGGTGGAGGCGGCGGTGTCGCGTTTCATCGGCATGTTCGCCATCGCCTTATGGGACCGGCTGGAGCAGCGCCTCCATCTGATTCGCGATCGAATGGGCGTGAAGCCCCTCTATCTCGCGCGCAAGGGGGCGCTGACGCTCTTCGGCTCGGAGCTCAAGGCGCTACGGGCACATCCGGAGTTCGAGCCGGAGATCGACCGCGACGCACTGGCGGCGTATTTTCGTTATGCATACGTCCCGGCGCCTTACACGATCTATAAGAACGTCGAGAAGGTCATGCCGGGCAGTATCGTCTCGATTCAGCCGGACGGAAGGATCGAACGCACGACGTACTGGTCTGCAGCGGCTGCTGCTGGCAGGGGAGTCGCGAACCGTTTCACCGGGAGCGAAGACGCCGCGGCGGAACAGCTCGACGTGCTGCTGCACGACGCCATCGGCCTGAGAATGATCGCGGATGTCCCCCTCGGCGTGTTTCTTTCAGGCGGAGTCGACTCCTCGATCGTCACGGCGATCATGCAGGCTCGGGCATCGACGCGCGTGAAGACTTTCTCGATCGGTTTTCTCGAGCAGGGTTATGACGAAGCGGTGCACGCCGCCGCAGTCGCGCGTCACCTCGGCACCGAGCACACCGAGCTCTATGTGACGCCCAGTGAATGCATGGACGTCATCCCACGGCTCGCCGAGATGTACGACGAGCCCTTCGCGGACTCGTCGCAGATCCCGACGCACCTCGTCTCGGCGATGGCGCGGAAGCATGTCACCGTCAGTCTGTCGGGCGACGGCGGGGACGAGCTGTTCGGCGGCTATTACCGCTACTTCAAAGGGCAGCGCGTCTGGAACGCGATGTCGAAGCTGCCGCGCGTCGTCCGTTCCGCCGGCGCCACTCTGATCGGTTCCGTATCGAAGCGAACATGGGACCTCTTGCTGCGGAAAAAGCGCGCGGGCGAGCGCATCCACAAGCTCGGCCGCATTCTCGAGGCGAAAGACGAAGACGCAATGTACTTCGAGCTCGTCTCCCACTGGCGCAACCTCGTCGCTGGCGGCACCGAGCCGCGACTGCCGCTGGACGAGCGTGCGAGTTGGCCCCCACTTTCCGACCCGATCGAGCGGATGATGTATTTCGACCAGGTCACCTATCTGCCGGACGACATCCTCGCGAAAGTCGATCGCGCGAGCATGGCCGTGAGTCTCGAGGCGCGCGAGCCGCTGCTCGATCACCGGCTGGTGGAGTTCGCGTGGACGATACCGCTATCGATGAAAGTGCGCGGCGGCAAAGGGAAGTGGCTGCTGCGCAAGGTGCTCGACCGGTATGTGCCGCGGGAGCTGATCGAGCGTCCGAAGATGGGTTTCGGTGTGCCCATCGGACAGTGGTTGCGCGGACCGCTCCGCGCGTGGGCGGAGGCACTGTTGGATGAGCGGCGGCTGCGGGAGGAGGGATTTCTCGACGCAGCCATGGTCCGTGAGGCGTGGGACCAGCACCTCTCCGAGCGCGGCGACTGGGAGGTCTATCTCTGGATGGTTCTCATGTTTCAGGCCTGGAACGAGAACGCATGCGTCCATGCGGCGGCGCCGCTTGCCATCCCTACGGCGAGCGCGCGGTGAAGTCGCTTTACCTCTGCTACTTCGGATTGCGGCAGCCGCTGGTGCAGACGCAGGTGCTCCCGTACCTGCGTGAGCTGGCCAGGGACGGCATCGAAGTTCTGCTGCTGACGTTCGAGCCGGAGCCGAGGAAGAACTGGACCGAAGCGTCAATCTCGGAGTGGCGCGATCAGCTGCGGGCAGACGGCATCCAGTGGTTTTCCTCGACGTATCACAAAAGACCCTCCCTGCCAGCCACCGTGTTCGACGTCTTCGCCGGTGCGCTGCGTGCGATGCTGCTCATCCGCAGACATCGCGTCGACGTGATCCATGCGCGGAGTCATGTCCCTGCTGCGATGGGCGTGCTCGCGCGGAAACTCACGGGCGCGAAGGTGATCTTCGACATCCGCGGCCTCATGGCTGACGAGTACGCCGACGCCGGGCACTGGAGCACAAGCGGGTTGAAGTATCGCCTGACGAAACGCGTCGAGCGCTCGCTCTTTCGCGCGGCGGACGCGCACGTCGTGCTCACTGACCGCGCACGCGAGGAGCTCTTCGGCGGAGGCTCGGCGAAACCGCTCGAGGTCATCCCGTGTTGCACGAACCCTTCGCGATTCGCGGATGTGCCGGAGGAAACGCGCCAGGCCGTGCGGCAGGATCTCGGCGCCACCGGCCGGACCGTCATCGTCTACGCCGGCTCCCTCGGTGGTGCGTACCTGACGCGCGAGCTGGCCGAGCTCTTTGCCGCCGCGAGGAAGCGCGAGCCTGACGTCTTCGCGCTCGTGCTCACGCAGAGCGGCCGCGAGAAAATCGAGGGAGAGCTTGCGGCGGCTGGGTTCACCAGGGGCGACTACCACATCGGCTTCGTCACCCCGGACCAGCTGCCACGATTCCTTGCGGCAGGCGACGTCGCAGTGGCGATGCTGAAGCCGACGTACTCGAAGATCGCCATGTCGCCGACCAAGTTCGCGGAGTACCTCTCCAGCGGACTGCCTGTCATCGCGCCGCGCGGCATTGGCGATCTCGACGAGCAGATCGAGCAGGAGCGCGTCGGCGTGT
>JANMSA010000976.1:0-9214 GCA_031388865.1 Acidobacteriota bacterium
GGGTCCGCAGCGGATCGATACAGATCGTCGTTGCGCCGGCCGCCTTCGCCTTTCGAACGAACGGCCAGAGGTGGGGGTTGATGGTGCCGGTCAGTGTCAGCGTGGACGTGAGCCCGTACTTGACGTCGAGCCCTCCATCCACTCGCTGGTCGCGCGCCTCGAGCAGCGGATTCGTCTCGTCGATCCGTGTGCGAAGGTCGGATCGCACGACCGCGTACGGAACGAGCTCCAGCGGTCGCTCGCGACGGATCCCGTCCAGCCCCTCCAGATCCGCAAAGTGGGAGACGAATCCCGTCTCTCCCTTGCGCGTGTTGACGATTCTCACGAACTCGTTGACCCGCGCTGTCCGCCGTGTGACGTTGAGACCCCAGGTGTGGCTGACCTTCTCAGGGAAGCGCAGCTGCGAGAAAGGTACACGCACTTCGGCGACCCAGCCCCCTTCAACGATCTTCGCGTGCGACACCCAGACCGCGTCCCAGTTCCCATCCTCGCCGATGTCGTTGAACAGAATAGAGTCGATCTGCATGTTCGACGGCGTCACCGTGAACGCCGCGCCGGAAAGGCGGTCGTGCTGCGAGTCGATGTTGATGGAGAGGAAGTCACCCGGGAGGAACGAGTCGCGGCGCGCGAGCAGCGCGGTCGGCGGCTGCGGATCCTCCATCATCGCGCCGAAATAGACGGCCTCGTCGTCGTACACCACGCGCAGGCTCGTACGCATGGAGCCCGGCTGCCCGTCGTTCGGATCGTGCTGCGTGAAGTCGGTGAACTCGGGAGCACCCTGCCATGCAGCATCAGACAGATCTCCGTCGATGGCCGGGGCCGTGCTGACGCGGACCGCGCGCAGAGTAGGCCGGTCCGGCCAGTTGGCGGCGTGAAGCATCGGTGACGCGACGACGAGAGCGAGGAATACGAACGTGCGGTTCATGCTGGCGCGGGGAGATTAACGCAATCGCCGGTGAGAGTTGCGTCCCCCCAGTTACGTTTCATTCCTGACAAGCCGCCGCGCCGGCCACCAGCGCGGCGCGTTACACTCCCACCCCCATGTCTCACGTCGTCCGCGCGGTCTGCCCCCACGATTGTCCCGACACCTGCGCCATGCTCGTCACGGTGGAGGGCGGCCGGGCGATCCGCATGGCTGGCGATCCCGATCACTCCGTGACGCAGGGCTTCCTCTGCACAAAAGTCGCAAAGTATCTCGAGCGCACGTATCACGACGGCCGGTTGCTCCATCCGCAGATCCGCATCGGCGCAAAAGGCGAAGGAAAGTTCAGGCGCGCGAGCTGGGACGAGGCGCTCGAGCTGATCGCGACACGCCTGCAGTCCGTCATCGACACCCACGGCCCGCAGGCGATCCTCCCCTACTCGTACGCCGGCACGATGGGACTGCTGCAGGGCGAATCGATGGACCGCCGTTTCTTTCACCGCATCGGCGCCTCACTCCTCGATCGGACGATCTGCGCGAGCGCGGGTGCCGAGGCGCTCAACGTGACCTACGGGACGCGCATGGCGCCCGATCCCGAGGACATCGTCGAAGCGAAGCTGATCATCCTCTGGGGCACGAACACGCTCACCTCGAACCCCCACCTCTGGCCGTTCGTTCGAAAGGCGAAGGCGGCCGGCGCAACGACGATCTGTATCGATCCGCTGCGGACCCGCACCGCCGTCGCCTGCGACGAGCACATCGCCATTCGCCCGGGAACGGACGCTGCCCTCGCGCTGGCGATGATGCACATTCTTTTCCGTGATGGTCTCGACGACCGCGGCTACCTGGAAGAGATGACTCTGGGCTGGGAGAAGCTTCGGGACCGCGTGCTGGCCGACTACTCGCCGGACCGCGTCGCGAGAATCTGCCGCATCCCCGTGGAGACCATCGAGAGTCTCGCGAACCGCTACGGCAGGACGCGACCGACATTCATCCGCCTCAATTACGGCCTGCAACGCCATGCCGGCGGCGGCTCCGCGGTGCGCGCCATCGCGCTGCTGCCGGCTGTGACGGGAGCGTGGGAGGATGTCGGCGGCGGCGCGCAGCTATCCACCTCGGGCACGTTCTTGGAGCTCGATACGCGCGCACTGCACCGCGCCGATCTGAGCCCTCAGGGCACCCGCACCATCAACATGTCCCGCCTCGGCGAGGCGCTGACGAAGATCGACGACCCGCCGGTCCAAGCGATCATCAACTACAACTCCAACCCGGCCGCCGTTGCGCCCGATCGTGAGAACGTCGTGGCCGGCCTGCGCCGCGAAGATCTTTTCACGGTCGTGCTGGAGCACTTCCAGACCGATACCGCAGACTTTGCGGACGTGCTCCTGCCTGCGACGACGCAGCTCGAGCATGAGGACGTTCACAAGGCCTATGGGCATACCTACGTGATGTTCAATGCGCGTGCGATCGAGCCGTTGGGCGAGGCGCTGCCAAATACTGAGATCTTCCGGCGCATCGCCGCCCGTATGGGTCTGGATCATCCGGAGCTTCTCGCGACGGACGAGGAGATGATGCGCGAAGTGCTGCGCCAAATGCCGTTCACACTCGAGCAGCTGCGAGAGCGTGCCTATATCCGCCTGGACATTCCGTCGCCTCATCTCCCCTATCGCCGCGGCGCGCGGCTGCCCACTCCCAGCGGAAAGATCGAGATCGAGTCCGCCCGCGCAGCCGCGGAGGGGTTGGATCTGATTCCCGAGTACGTGCCTCCGTACGAATCGGAAGAGCGTGACCCGGCGCTGGTGCGCCGTTTCCCGCTTGCGCTGATCTCGCCCCCCGCCCACTCCTTCCTCAACTCGACCTTCGTCAATGTTGCGTCGCTGCGCCGCGCGGCGGGCAGGCCTACGCTGGAGATCCACGTGGACGACGCGGACGCGCGCGGCATCGGAGCAGGCGCGCGCGTGTCGATCTTCAATGACCGCGGCGCATTCACCGCGGAAGCCGTCATCACCGATCGCGTGCGCCCCGGCGTCGTCTGCGCTCCATCCGTCTGGTGGGCCAAGCTCACCGACGATCACACGAACGCCAACCACACCACGTCCCAGGCCCTTACGGACATCGGCCGCGGCGCCACGTTCTACGACAACCAGGTGGACGTGCAGCTTCTGTAGTTTTCGGTTGGCGATTGGCGGTGTACCAGTTGTCAGTTGTCAGTTGTCGGTTGTCTGGGACTTTTCGACATGCGCCACTCACCCGGCGCCCTACGAAATCGGGGATCGACCAGACCCGGCGCGTGGCCGCTGGAGGCGGCCCGTAGGGTAGCCGGTGGTGCGCGCGAAGCGAGCGACCACCGGTCCGCACCCCGTGATGATCTCGACCCCGGCAGGGGTCACGGAGGATCGGGCGATGCGTCTCCGAGTGCGGACCGGTACGCGACCCGCTCCGGGGTCGATCACCTTTGCCCGCTGCAGTCCGGTGGTCGCTTGCTTTGCTCGCACCACCGGCTACCGTACGCGCCGCCTCCAGCGGCGGTTTCTGCCGCGAGAGACTCCTGACGGTCCACTCGTTCAGCGTAACCTCGCAGACAACCGACAACTGACAACTGACAACAAGACCCGCCAACCGCCAACCGAAGAACGCAAGTACACTTCCCGCCGCTCATGCTCTACGCCGTCTCCATCGCTTTTGTCCTCGTCGTCTGGCTGGCCATCGTATTTCTCAACGAGCGATCCGGTTTGCTGAGCTGCGACCGGTTTCCAACGCCGCTCGCAAAGTGGCTCGCGTACGCCTGGCTGGGAGCGTTCCTCGTTCTGCTCGCGACCCTGGTCACCGGTTCTGCGCTGACCACGGTCACCCCGAAGCAGCTCCAGGGCATGCCGTTTTTCAGCCTCTTCCTCATGCACGGCATCCTGATCGTTTTCCTCATCGGATGGTGGCTGCTCAGTGGGATGCGTCCCCTGCGGGAGTTCCTCAACATCCGTCACGAGCGGCCGTCTGAGGTACTTGCGATCGGAGTGTCCTTCGGCGTCGGCGGGTGGCTCATCACCATCGTCACGGCGCTGATCGCCGTGCTGCTGCTCCGCGCCCTCGGCGTGCTCGACAACCCGCCCGATCCCCCCGCGATGATCGGCTGGATGGCGAAGCTGGCCTGGTGGAAAAAGGCGACGATCATCCTCTCCGCGATGACAGTGGAAGAGTTCTTTTTCCGCTCCTTCCTGCAGAAGCGCATCGGCCTGGTGGCCTCGACGATCCTCTTCGCACTTGCACACTTCACCTACGGCAACCCACTCCTGCTCATCGGCGTGACCGTGGTCTCCATCGTGATCGGCATCGCCTTCTACCGGACGAAGAACGTGTTGCCCGGCATCATCGCCCACGGCGTCTTCGACGCCATTCAGCTGTTCGTGATCGTGCCTTTCGCAGTGAAGATGACCGGGATGGGGTGAATCCCTGGTCTTCGAGTCTTCGAGTCTTCGAGTCTTCGAGTCGCCTGATTTTCGGTCATCAGGAGTCTCAAAGTCGCAAAGGCCGTTGTTCGTGCTTTCAGACTTTGCGACTTTGAGACTTTGCAACGACGGGCTGAATCGAATGTCTCGAGGGCTTGAAGACTCGAAGACTCGAAGACTCGACGACTCGAAGCCTGGAAGACCCAACTGCTCGGCCTACTGCTCCGACACCACCACCCCATCGCCCTCGAATCGGATCTTGAATCCACCGACCTCGGTGTTCTCGATCATGACCCGGTCCAGAGAGGAATCGTCGACGACCGTGGGGATGAGACTTCCCGTCCAGGCGACGAGCGCATTCGAGGAGATCGACAGCGGATACTCCCGGGTCACGCGCAGCGTGAGCGGCTCGATTGAAGTGGAGATCGCGAGCGATCCTTTGCCGAAGATCTTCACCGTGTCGATCTTGCGCTGATACGTCGCGTCGTAGATCGGCTCGACGCGATAGGTCAGAGAGTCTTCGAGCGCCAGAAGGTTGCTGCCCTCGACGTAGATGAACTCTTCGTTGAGATCAAGCAGAAAAGTCTTTCGCCCTTTCTCGTAAACGAAGATCTTGCCCTGCCCGACCGCCCTGGCCAGCGTCTGCGCGGTGGTGCCGAGGAGCGTTGACTCCGCGGCGAACTTGAGGTTGCCCGAATAGCTCGACACCGTACCTCGCTTCACGTGCACGGAGCGCGCGAAGTTGATCTCCAGGAAGCCGTTCTCGTGCAGAGTGAACGTGCGCGAGGCGCCTTCGATTTTCCGCGCGACGTCGATCGTCCTGGCCTCGACGTGCTGCGGGTCATCGACCGCGTCCTGCAGCTTGCGCGCGGCCGTCATCGCCGTCGCCGCCGGCACCTCGGGCGGAACGGGAGGGGTGGAGGGGGGGGCCTTTGGCAGAGAGACCGCCGGAGGGCCGGGCGCAGCCGCGGGTGGCATCGCCCTCGCCGCTGGCGCCGGCATGGACGTGGGAACCGGCAGTTTGCCGGGCATCGTATGCGACTCCCTCGCCTGCTCCATCGAGAGTGCACGAATCTTCTCCGTCACGATCCGCGGGGGAGCAGGAGCCGCTGCGACGGGGCTCGCAGGCGATAGCGGCGCGGGTGGGCGCATCTCCATCTCCACTTCGCGCACGAGCTTCTCGGCGCCGGCGAAGCGGAGGTGCTCGAGTGCGAGACCGAACTTTCTCTTCTGCCGATAGAGCAGGCCGAGGTAAAGGTGCGATTTCGCGTAGTTCGGGCGGAGGTCGATGGCGCGTTGGAGGAACTGTTCCGCCTCATCGAGCTTGGTCTGCTTGAAGAGGATCAGCCCGAGGTTCGAGTGGAGAATGAAGACGTTCGGGTTCTCCCCGATGAGGCGCCGGTAGATGACCTCTGCCTCGGGAAACGCGTTCGTCTTGAAGTACACCAGCCCGAGGAGATTGAGGACGTCGGCGTCATCGGGACGGAGTCGTTGAGCAGCCTCGAGCTCCCGTCGCGCCTCGGCATAGCGCCCTTCCTGAAACGCTTCACGACCCCTGTTGTAGTGGAGAAGGAAAACGCCCTGGTCGAAGGGGGGCGCCACGGAGGGGTCACGCTCAGGCATCGCGGCGCGATTGTACTCTGCGTCGAGCTGGCGGCCCGGTCGGTCAGCGCGCCGCGCCCTGACCGAGGTATTTCGCGCCGGGGATCAGCGCTGATGCGACGGAGCCGCGGCCACCGAATCCGCCACGCAGTTTCTTGCCGCCTCGCCCCCCGGCGAACGAAAACGCGCCGGAACCACCGTAGGGACGGCCGTGATACACCGTCAATGCACGCTTCACGTACGTCTGCGTTTCCGAGTAGGGCGGAATGCCACCGTACTTGATGACGGCGTTCTCGCCGGCGTTGTAGGCGGCCAGTGCGCGCGGAAGATCGTGTGGGAAAAGGCGGGTCAGGTAGGCGAGGTATTTCACGCCGCCATGAATGTTCTCTTCCGGGTCGTGCATCTTCGAAACGCCGAAGCGTCGCGCGGTGGCGGGCATGAGCTGCATCAGTCCGCGTGCGCCTGCATGAGAGACGGTGGCGGCGTTGAAGTCCGATTCCACCTGGATCACGGCGCGCACCAGAGTGGGATCGAGGTTGTACTTTGAGGCGTAGCGCTCGATGATCGGGTCGTATTTCGTGCGCCGGTCGTGACGCTTGGCAAACCACTCCAGGCTGGAAGCCAGCGTCCCGCGGGGGGCGCCGCCGACGTTGAAGATCACGCGGCTTCCGTTCTTCCTCACAGCCATCCGCACGTCGGCGCTCATCCCGCCTGCGACGAGGAGCACACCCACGGCGATCGCACTTCGCACCCGCATTGCAGCAAAATCGTAGCATGGCATTCGCACCGATTCAGAAAGAAGTCGACGCGTGGATCTCGCAATTCGAGGAAGGCTACTTCGCGCCGCTGCCGATGCTGGCCCGTGTCACGGAGGAAGTCGGTGAGCTGGCACGGGTGCTCATGCACCAGTACGGCGGCAAGAAACCGAAGCCTGGAGAGGAGCGCGGCGACGCCGGAGACGAGATCGCGGACGCGATCTTCGTCCTGGTCTGCATGGCCAATTCGCTCGACATCGATCTCGACGAGAAGTTCTCGGCGATGATGGAGAAGTACCGCCATCGCGACGTAGACCGCTGGACGCGGAAGACATGACGATGGGGTCAGTGGTCAGTAGTCTCAGCCATGCCCACCGGAACCTGGTATCTGGTTGCTGGTTGCTGGTTGCTGGTTGTCTGTGGGTTCCCTTGCAAAGCCGCAAGAAACCAGCAGCCAGGAAACCAGCAACATTGTGTCCGGGCGCAGCGTCCCGGCTGGTTTGCTCTCTTCCGAACCGGGCATCCTGAATATTCTTCGTCGTCCCGGCGGCATGCTCCCATTCTGCGATACAATTTCGCCATCCAAAAAGACTGGCTCCAGGTTCCGCGATCCGGGAGGGTCACGGGTTGCCTGAACATTCATGGTCGTCCGCGGGGCGACCAGGAGACGCGTATGGACGGACTGCTACGAGCGCTCATCAAGACGGTGCGTCGCCGCCTTCGCACGGATGAAGAGGTCACGGTCGAAGCCGTGACCAAAGAACTGGGCTATACGCGCCAGTACATCTCCGGCCGTTTTCACCGCATCACCGGCCGCCTGCTCAGCCATTTTCTCAAGGAGAAGCGCCTCGAAAAGGCCGCGCGGCTGCTCAAGGCGGGCAATGTGCGCGTTTCGCAGGTCGCGCGCCGCTGCGGCTTCGACTCGGAAAACTACTTCCGACAGCAATTCCGAATCCGCTACGGCATGTCGCCGCGCCAGTTCCGCGCAAACGGGACACTGCGCAGCATGTCGCGCAGACCAGTGCCGGCGATGGCTCTCGCGACGGCGTAAGACGTCCGCACGAGCCCTCATCGGCTCTCCGTCGTCCGCGACCACCGCTCACTGACATGGCGGCGCAGAGGGACACTTACTCGGTGACTTCGCTGGAGGCGTCGTAGCCCGCCTCGATCCAGAGGTACCGGAGTGTGCTTCTGTCGCGCGTACGGGTGCTCAGCGCGTAGCGGGCGAACGTCCACACCTGCCTGAGCCGCGATTGTGGCTTGCCCCTTTCCGCGAGATGCGCGCGATGCTCATCGGGCGTTGAGAAGGTCATCGAGCGCAGTACGTTCTGCACCCGCACCACCGTCCCCTGCACCGCCAGGTCTCCGCGGCGCAGCAGATGACGTCGCTGCAGCAGACGCAACTCCCCTTCCTCGCGTCCGATCCGCAACGGCTCGCCCTGGTAGTACGGAACAGATCGGATCCGGAAGCCCCACGCTTTCGACGCGGCGACCGCGTCCGCGATCTCTTTCGCCAGCGCCTCGTCGATGGTCTCGCGCTCGCGCACGACCAGCACCCAGTCTGCAGTGGCAGCGTCGACAGCGCGATTGAACTCCGCCCGATGACTGTCGACGGAAGCATCACGCGGGACGTCCAGCACCAGTTGCTCGAGGTGCGAGAACTTCGTCGTCAGCGCAGCCAGATCTTCGGCGTGAACATGGCCGAAGGCCACGATGGAGAGTCTCATGCGAGTCTGCGAGCCTTCAAGTCTACGAGCCTTCGAGTAAACCCCTCGAGGACTTGAAGACTCGTAGACGCGATCACTCGGCTAGGTCCTCACGCACGCGGGCGACACGCACCGCCTTCCCCGTCTCCTCGTCCACTTCGACCAGCACGCCCGACAAGCGGACGTCGCGTTTCGCCACCTCCAGCTTCTTGGGCGTATTCATCAGAAACCGGTGCAGCGACTCCTCGGCCCGGAAGCCGATCACGGAGTCGTACGCGCCTGTCATTCCGACATCCGTCTGATACGCGGTACCGTTCGGGAGGATGCGCTCGTCCGCTGTAGGCACGTGAGTATGCGTCCCGAAAACGGCCGAGACTCGCCCATCGAGATAGCGCCCGAACGCCTGCTTCTCCGACGACGCCTCTCCGTGAATGTCCACGATGACGACTTTGGGGGTGCCGCCCAGCTCCGCGAGCTCGCGATCCGCGCTATAGAACGGATTGTCGGTGGGCGGCATGAACACGTTGCCCATGAACTGCAGCACGGCGACGTCGACGCCGCCTGCGGTCTGCCGAATGACCTTCCCCTTTCCGGGATTGCCAGCCGGGTAATTCGCCGGCCGGATCACATGCGGGTAGTGCTCATAGTTGTCGACGAAGTCTTTCTTGTCCCAGATGTGGTTGCCTGAGGTGTAGACCTGGATCGGCAGCTGCGAGAGCTCCTCCATGATGGCCTCGGTCACACCGAAACCACCAGCGGCGTTCTCGATGTTCACGATCGTGAAAT
>JANMSA010000986.1:0-2691 GCA_031388865.1 Acidobacteriota bacterium
TCTTCGGCACGTTGTGGGCGGTCCTCTCGCTCTTCTGGCGCTGAGTTCGGTCACGCCGGCGCGAGCCACTGCCTACATCCGCGAGGCGTCGATCATGAATACAAGAGATCCGGTCTGCGGAATGGAAGTCGACACCACTGAGCCAAGGGGCGGACAGGCGGACTTTGCTGGCCAATCGTACGGCTTCTGCGGGCCGACCTGCCGTACACGGTTCCTCGTGGAGCCTGTTCGCTTCGTGGCTGTGATTCCACGGCCAGAGCCACCACACGTCCACCGCGGGGCCACGTCCACCTGCCCCCTGCACCCGCAGATCGTCCGCGACGCTCCGAGCTGTCCCGTTTGCAGCATGGCGCTCGAGCCAGGAGGATCGTGAATGAACCACGCATTTGGAGCGCCAGGAATCGAGCCACGTTGGACGTCGAGCGCGAAGGACGGCATTGGTACGGCGTACCAGAGCAGCTCGTGCGTCTGGTTCACCCTGAGTCACGGCGTCGTCAATGAGATCTACTTTCCGCATGTAGACACGCCCAACACCCGCGACCTGCAGTTTCTCATCACTGACGGCGAGTCGTTTTGTCATGAAGAGCGGCGCGATCTGCTCCATCAAATCGAGTATCCGGAGCAGGACGCACTGCTTTACCGGCTCACGAACTCCGACCGCGAAGGCCGCTACCGTCTCGTCAAGGAAGTCATCGTTGATCCCCACTCGTCTGTGCTGCTGATGCACACGAGGCTGGAGGTTCTTGACCCGGGGTTCCGGGGCAAGTTGCGGCTCTACGCCCTGCTCGCCCCCCACCTGAAGGGTACAGGCAAGAACAACTCGGCGAGGTGGTGTGAACTGGGCGGCAGGAAACTCTTCGACGTGCTGCGCGAGGACATCGACATGTCGTTCGGCTGCGCGCCTGACTTCACGAGGCGCTCGGTTGGCTACGTTGGCTTCAGCGACGGTTGGCAAGATTTGATGACCAACTTCAAGATGGACTGGGAATTCGAGAAAGCTGAAGACGGCAATATTGCGTTGACGGGTGAGATTGATTTGTCGCGCGGGCTGGAGTTCACCCTGGGCGTCGGTTTCGGGCGTACGCCGCACAGCGCCTCGACCCACCTCCTACAGGCGCTCGCCACGCCCTTCGCAGACCAGCGTGCAAAATATGTAAGTCAATGGCGGCGCACCCGGGCGAGCCTCGATTTGAGCGCGCACACCAAAGACGGCGGCACGATGCTGCGGTTGAGCCAATGCCTGCTGTTGGCGCATGAAGACAAGATCTACCAGGGGGCGTTCGTAGCGTCGTTGAGCATTCCCTGGGGCGACACGAAGGACGACAGCGATCGCGGCGGCTATCATCTCGTCTGGGCCCGCGACATGGTGCAAACCGCCACCGCGCTGCTGGCCTGCGGGCAGACAGAGTCACCGTTGCGTGCGCTGATCTGGCTTGCCTGCGTCCAGGCCTCCGATGGCAGCCTTCCGCAGAACAGCTCCATCAGCGGCGAAGCCTTCTGGAAAGGAATTCAGTTGGATGAAGTGGCCGCGCCGATTCTTCTGGCGTGGCGACTGCAGAGGGCGGACGCGCTGCGCCAATTCGACCCCTGGACGCTCGTCGCCCGCTCCGCGCGTTATTTGATTCTTCACGGGCCCGTGACCGCGCAGGAACGCTGGGAAGAGGCTTCCGGCTACTCGCCCTCGACGCTCGCGACGGTCATCGCGGGCCTGGTGTGCGCGGCGGAGTTTGCGCGTGGCCGCCAGCTCGCACCCGCCGCGGAGTTTCTGCTCGACTATGCGGATTGGCTTTCGGCCCACCTGGAGGAGTGGATGGTGACCGACCGCGGCGAATTGGTGAAGGGCACACCACGCCACTACGTTCGCATCACGCCTGCGGATCCGCGCGATGCCGGAGCGTCGCCCGACGTCGATCAGGCCGAGCTCATGTTGGCCAACGGCGGCGGCACGCACGCGGCTCGCAACGTCGTCGGAGGTGATTTTCTCCACCTCGTGCGACTGGGGGTTCGCGCCGCGAACGACCCGCTGATCGTCGACTCTGTGACAGTGATTGACGCGGTGCTGAAGCGCTCACTGCCTCAGGGCCCGTGCTGGCGTCGGTACAATCACGATGGCTATGGCCAAAAGGCCGATGGGAGTGCCTACGACGGCACGGGCGAAGGCCGTTCCTGGCCCATTCTGGCGGGCGAACGCGCTCACTACGAGCTGGCGGCGGGGCGCGACCCGTTGGCTTTCATCGAGGCGATGGAGAAATTTGCCAACGCCGGCGGAATGTTGTCCGAACAGCTCTGGGACGCAGATGACTTGCCAGAGAGAAAGTTGAAGCGCGGTGGCCCGACCGGCTCAGCCATGCCGTTGTGCTGGGCGCATGCGGAGTACATGAGTCTCGTGCGCAGTCGAAAGGACGGTGTCTGCTTTGACCGCATCGAACCGGCCTACCAGCGCTACGCGAAGAGTCGCACGGCGAGCCAGGTCGAGATGTGGTCAGTTGCTCATCAATTGCAGCGGATTCCTCGCGGCAAGAGTTTGCGGATCATCACCGACAGGGCGGCGACGCTGCGCTGGACCTGTGATGGATGGGCGACCTCGAACGACGTGGAAACACGCGATACAGGCCTCGGCTGCTGGTTCGCTGACATGCCGGTGGAGCGATTGGGGGCGAGCGACCGCATCGTCTTCACCTTTCTGTGGCA